>JAGLSW010000238.1 GCA_023135565.1 Candidatus Aminicenantota bacterium
GTCAATTTTAATGAGCGCTATAGGGATTTGAACAAATTGGTGGAAGACCAGGTACGCTTATTCGCCCGCACCAGGAAAGAGATCGTTATCCATGAAATGTACGAGGAGAAGACCTGCATTGCGGAGATCGATCAAAACCAGGTAGAGCAAGTGCTTTTGAACATTTTTGTGAATGCCTGGCAGGCCATGTCCGGCGGTGGGGATATATACGTGCAGACAGGAAAAGTTACTGTTGTCGCTAATGAGGCCGGACCTTATGAAGTGAACCCCGGGGAATATATAAAAATTTCTATTACCGACACAGGAGTAGGAATGGACGAAAGTACCAAACATAGGATATTCGATCCCTTTTTCACCACCAAGGAGATGGGCCGGGGCACCGGTTTAGGCCTGGCGTCAGCATATGGTATCACCCGGAATCACGGCGGTTTTATTAAAGTGCACAGTAAAAAAGGTGAAGGAGCAACTTTCAGCATCTTCCTACCGGCCTCGAAAACGGAGACTATAGAAGAGAACGAACTGGCCGTGCAGTTGATAAGCGGCGATGAGACCATATTATTTGTCGATGATGAGTATATGGTTATCGAAGTGGGTGAGCAGATGTTGGAGGAGATGGGGTATACGGTTTTGTTGGCGGAAGGCGGTGAAGAAGCCGTAGACATTTTCCGGGAAAACAAGGATAGGATAGATATGGTCATCTTAGATATGATCATGCCCGGTATGGGAGGCGGGGAAGTCTTTGACCGCTTGAAAGAGTTCGACCCCTGTATTAAGGTGCTTCTTTCCAGCGGCTATAGTATCAACAGCGAAGCTGCCGGGATCATGGAAAGAGGCTGTGCCGGCTTCATCCAGAAACCTTTCGACCTGAATGTAATGTCCCGGAAAATCCGGGAGATTTTAGATAAATAAAAAATTTTAAAAAAAAAAGCGTTAATCTATTGAAATACAGGCGTATTTCATTTAAAATATAGCCATGATAATATTGCGAGTGAGAATGACGCCTACTATGCGGTTAAATTATTCCAGGAGGGCACTATGCCGGCAAAAATAAACCTTAAACAAATACTGGCTTTCGCGGCACAAAACGAAGTATCGGATGTCCATTTCCAGGTGGGTGTACCCCCCACTGTCCGTCATAATGGCCAACTTATCCCGGTTAAACACCGGGCTCTTACTGAAGAAGACACCCAGTATGTCGGGCAATTGCTGTCCGGGGTTGAAGACGAAAAAACATTCAGGAGAGAGATCAGGGAATACGACGGTTCTTATTCTCTTTCCGGCGTAGCGCGGTTCAGGGTTAACATTTTTCGCCAGAACAGCAAATATGCCGCCGTCCTGCGGGTTATCCCCCTTAAAACCCGCAGTTTCGCGCAGTTGAACCTGCCCGATGTGTTCGAAAGAATCGCCGATCTCAGGCGCGGATTAGTGCTCATTACCGGCGCTACGGGAAATGGAAAGTCCACTACCCTGGCCTCCATCCTCAACCATGTGAACAAGAACCGGCGCGCCCACATCGTCACCATAGAAGACCCCATCGAATACCTCTTCGTTAATGACCAGGCCATTATCTCCCAGCGGGAAGTGGGATCCGACACCGAGTCTTTTTCCACGGCGTTGCGGGGAGCACTGCGCCAGGACCCGGACATTATTATGGTAGGCGAACTCAGGGACCTGCAAACTGTGGATACCTGTTTAAAAGCAGCGGAAACCGGTCACATGGTCATGGCCTCCATCCACACCCCGGACGTCCTGCGCACTTTAGGCCGTTTGTTGAGTTATTTCCCGCCGGATGAGCAGATGACGGTGCGGCAGCGGTTGTCCGAAAATCTCATGGCCATCATTTCCCTGCGCCTACTGATTAATATCGAAGGAACCGGCCTTATCCCGGCCTGCGAGATCATGATGGTCAATAAGACCATCGAAATGTGCATCAAGTATCCTGAAAAAACCGGGGAAATATTGAAGCATGTAGCTAAGAACAGGGATTTCGGTATGCAGACTTTCGACCAGCACTTGATCGACCTGGTTAAAGCCAAAAAGATCAGCATGGACGAAGCGATGATTGCCGCCGACCAGGCCGAGCAGTTAGAGAGAGATTTAACTTTAGGAATTTAACCCCGCGGCGCGTATTGCCTCCGGCGGCCCTGCAATA
>JAGLSW010000239.1 GCA_023135565.1 Candidatus Aminicenantota bacterium
CAAAAGCGCTCACCCGCTGCGAAGCCGCTTATAGGCTCCCCGCGCCGCGGGGTTTATCTTTTCGTCTTCTTGTACAGGTAATCGAAGAATTCAATATCGGTGGTCAGTATCTTCTTCATCTTAGGAAGCAAATTCTGGTACTGCGTCAAAGCAATCCAGAATTCGGCAAATTCAGCGTCCTTGCTGTAAGACTTGTTGCGAATCTCCAATGCCGTGGCGTCGGCTTTAGCCTTGATCTCTTTGGCCTGCCTTACGGCGTCCGACTGGATGGTCAAAAGCTCCCGCTCCATTTTTCCGCGCCACTCAGCTTTTTCACCTTCACCCTGGGACCTGAATGCCTGGGCGATCTGGCTCCGCTCTTTGATCATACGGTTGTAAACGCTGACTGTCAAATCCCGGGAATACTTGATCTGCCGGGTGACTATGTCGATCAATTCGATGCCGAAAGCCGACGTGTTTTTCCTGGCTTCCTCCAGCATGGCATCCGAAAGTTTATTACGGCCTTTTAAAATTACAGGGTATACTGTTTTAGTGAAGGTGGTAATATCCGCAATCGCCTTATCCTTTTCATCCTGTTCGCCCTGCGGAGTTTTATAGACGTCTTTTCTTTCGATTTCATTAATGACATTGGAGGTCCTGACAGATTCCCTTAATGAGTTGCGGGCTACGATCATGCGCACCCTGGAATTGATGATGTCGTCTAAACGGGAATGGGCCTGGGGGATAGTGCCTACCGATTCGTAAAATAATTTAGAGTCTATGATTTTCCACCTGGCGGTAACGTCTACCAGTATGAATTGATTCTCCTCAGTGGGCAGCCGTTGGGCGTCGCCGTCCCAGGATTGAATCTTCTTGGGATACTTCATGACAGTATCAACCATGGGCATTTTGAATTTTAAACCGGCTTCATCCGACGTGCTGACGATCTTACCGAAACGGGTGACTACAGCCTGTTCACCTTCTTCCAAGATGAAAAAAGGCCCCATCATTAAAAAAAGAATAATAAGAACAATAGCAATTATGATGCTGATTTTCATTCCTTTCATTTTTTCCCTCCTTTCTCTTTAGACATGGATTTAAAGGGGATAAAGTTTTTTAGATTTTTGTCTATCAGGTCGGTCTCTCCGGCTTTCTTAAAGACTTTTTCGATCATCTCGTAGTATAACCTCATCCTGGTGATCCTGGGGTGTTTCCTGTACTCGCCGTATACTGCCAGGAAACGGGCGATGTCGCCTTTGGCCATGTTCACCTTCTCCTGGGCGTAACCTTCCGCCTCCTGGATGAGCTGCAAGGCTTCGCCGCGGGTCCTGGGGATGGCTTTGTTATAGGCTTCTTTTCCTTCGTTGATCAGCCGGTTCCTGTCCTGGATGGCTTTGTTGACGTCCTCGAAAGCATCCTGTACCGCGCCTTTGGGGGGGACGATGTTTTGCAGTTTTACGGTGGTAACGGTAACGCCGATTTTATAATGATCATAAAACCGGTTCATCATATCCTGGCCTTTGCTTTCGATATTTGATCTTTCGCTGCCGATGATATCGAAGATGGTGCGGTCTCCAATCAGCAGGTTGATGACCGACTGCGAGATATCGCGGATGGTTTTTCTCTGGTTTTCCACGTTAAAGAGCCAGGCCCTGGCATCCTTAATTTTGTACTGGATTATCCACTGCACATCGACGATATTAAGGTCGCCGGTGAGCATGATCGATTCATGGGAATAATCTCCCCTGGAATAGGTGGTGGTCACGCCTGCTTTCTCTGTCCTGAAACCGAACTCTTCCTTAAACACTCTCTGGGTAGACACGTTGTAGTTTTTTTCGATGCCGAAGGGAAGTTTGAAGTGCAAGCCCGGTCCGGTAATGCGGTTGAACTCGCCCATCAGCAGCACAACGGCTTCTTCTTTCTGGTCTACCATGTAGACCGAGGAGAAGAGGGCGTACAAAATAGCTATAATACCCACAACTATCACGACTGTTTTAGGGTTTGTCTTTTTTTTAATTTTCTCAAAATCGATAAATTCTTCAGCCATATTTCCTCCTTTTAATTAATTTTTCGTAAAAGTTTGTTAAAACAAAGCACCCGGCGGGTGCACCCTCTGAGTTACTTCACTCATTGGCCGGGGAATTAAAAACCCTCGGCTTGTTAAAAGCAAACTTTATCGAGTGGGGGCGCCGCCCCCCTTTGTAAAATTATGTTTACAAGATAATGTTATTACATAAATGGAAGAAAAATACAAGGGGTAAGGGGAATTTAAATCGAAAATTGTTTACCTGGTATCGTATTGCTTGAAATGCGCTATTCGTGGTATAATAAAATTTAAATCCAGGCCCCTCATGGGCTGCGGGTATACGCCCGCTTTTAAATTGATACGTTTAGGAGCAGAAAATGCCGCAAATGATAAAAGTAATTGCAAAATTTGTCAATAAGAAAACCGGGGAACCGGTATCCGGTGAAAACTACATAGTCAGGTTATACGATAATGATGTGGTATCCGATGATTTTTTGGGCGAAGGCAAGCTGAACAACGCCGGCGAAGTCCACATCCTGACCGACCTCAGCAAAGCTTCGTCCTTCGATTCGCCGGGAGAGAAGAAACCGGACCTCTACTTCGAACTCTACAACGAACATGGAGTGGTTTACCAGAGTAAAGTGTTCGCAAACGTCGATTTTTTAGAAGAAGATAAAGTAACGGGGAAAAAAACCGGCCTAACGAAAGATTTCGGCGTCTTCGAAATTTAGAATCAAAAGCGTTCTTAGCTCCGCAGGCCCTCCGGGGGGTCGCTTTTTGAAAAAAGCTCCGCAAAAACTTTTGATGATTTAGAACCAAAGGCGCTCTTGCCTCCGGCGGCCCTGC
>JAGLSW010000024.1 GCA_023135565.1 Candidatus Aminicenantota bacterium
TGGATAGCATCAAGAAATCATTCGATTTTTGGCAAAAGCGAGGATTGGTAGAAGACACCGATTTTCTACTATCATCTTTGAACTACATCGTATCGACAAAAGATGTCCGGCCTGCTGAGTTAATAAAAATTTTAGAAGAAAGTGAAATTCAAGGAGGTGAAATAATGCCTACATTAGCCCAAAGATGGATCGACCAGGGGGTCGAATTAGGAATCGAAGAAGGAATAGAGAAAGGGATGGAGAAAGGGATAGAGAGGGGAATAGAGAAAGGAATAGAGAAAGGGAAAATCGAAGCAGCCAGGGGATTAATAAAAAATGGTGTTGCTCTCGATACAATTGCCAGGTCGATAGGAATACCGTTAAAGGAGCTAAAAAAACTAACGGCATCGTCTCATTGAGCGAATCCTTTCCGTTCACTACGCTGCGAGCGGTGCCATGCGCCGCCGCGAATTGTTGAGTCTTCGGTTTTCGCTTATCAAACTAAAAAACTGCCCCAAAACTTTCACAAGACAGGCACAAAATATTTGTTTGCCTGTTTTTCAAAGAAAAAGAGAAACTTTAACCCGGGCGAGGTGAAAATCTATTTCTGCGACGACTCGCTGCATAATTTCCCTACGAGCAAAGTGCGGGGGTATGATAATTCGGCCTAAACCGCCATGGCTTCTTCATACCTGACAAGAGGTACAGATATTGTAGGCGCTTTGTCGATACGGTCAGCATCCGTAATCAACCGGGCAATATGTTCACCTACCTCTGCATTTACGATTTTCTCGCCACATTGGGGGCAAAGCCCGGCAGGAACGTTCTCGATCACTATCAATCTATCTTTTAACCAAAAATCCTGTTGGATTATTTTCTCTACTATTGGTGTATCGCAAATTTCGCATTTTCCATAATCGTACATTTCAGTCACCTCCTATAAATTTCATATAACATATGTCGTAATAAAAAGCAATTTGCCTGTAATCTTAATTCTACAAACAATTGCCACTTTTCTTTTATCATAAGAATCACCTACAATTTCATAACGGGTTCCCCGGAGGTCACGGGTGAACTTCCGTCTAATTTTACCTGTTTTAATAACTCTTTCAATATCCGCAAGATCAAGATTGTCATCCGCCATCTCTTCAAAGAAATGGGGAATTGTAAATTCATAATCCCTGTCAAAGAATTTTTTTCGTATCCGTTCGATTACTTTCAAAATGCTGCCTCTTTCTAATATATCCGATCGTTTGCATTTTCATTTCAGAATCTTTTTAGACCTCATAAAGGTTATAATCTAAAACCTTTTATTTGTCAATTAAAAAAGTAATTTTTTCCTGCACCTATTTTTAATCTGTGTAATCTGTGGTTCCGGCTGCAGGCGCTCCCCTTTGTAACTTGTGATTTGGAATTTGTTTGTAATTTGTATTTTGTAATTTGGGATTTTTCCTCATCTATATAAAAGTAAGGGCTGGAATTTTGCCGCGAAAAGGTGTAGAATATGCGCTAATAACAAAATAAGGTAATCAAACATGAAAAGTTATATCGAAATCAACGCCGAAAACTTACTACATAACCTGCAATTGTTCAGCCACCATACGAAAAAAAAAATAATGTTCGTAGTCAAAGCCAATGCCTACGGTCACGGTTTAACAGAGGTCATCGAAGTGACCAAAGACCTTCCTTTTATAGATTATTATGCGGTAGACTCTTTAGAAGAAGCCCTGACTATCAAAAAAATAACCGGCGGGAAAAAAATCCTGGTCATCGGTTGGGCCGACCGCCAGGAACTAAAAGAGATGATCGCCAACGAAATCGAGATCATCATTCCTTCTTTAGACCAACTAAAAAAAGTCGCCGAAGTGGCCCGCCGGCTAAAAACAAAAGCCCGCTGTCATTTCAAAGTAGAGACCGGCACTTCCCGGTTGGGCATAGAACCTGCTGAACTATTGGCTGTTTTCGATGGCCGCGTTTATGACTATATCGAATTTACCGGTTTGTATTCTCATTTTGCCAATATCGAAGATACCACGGACCACTCTTTTGCCCGCGGCCAGTTAGAAATATTCAACGACGTAGTTAAAAAGATCGAACCCCGTCATAATAGCGCTCCCAAATCCGAAAACACTGATAGTAAACAAAAGTTTTATGGGGGTGCAGGGGGCGGTTTTTCAAAAGAGCCCCCTGCCCGCCGGAGGCAAGAAAATAATGCTCCTTTATTGAAACATTTTTCCTGTTCCGCTTCCACATTGTTATTTCCCGACACCTATTTCGACATCGTGCGGGTAGGGATTTCGGCTTATGGTTTCTGGCCTTCTAAGGAGACCTACATCTCCTACATCGAAAAAAACAAAAGCCGCATCGAGTTAAAACCGGCGCTCAGTTGGTATGCCAAAGTAGCTCAGGTGAAACACCTGAAGCAGGGCGAGTACATCGGTTACGGCTTAACTTACCGCACTTTTAGCGACGCCCGCATAGCGGTTATCCCGGTGGGTTATTATGACGGCTATGACCGCCAGCTTTCCAGCATAGCCAATATTATTATCAAAGGAGTCAAAGCCCCGGTGCGGGGCCGGGTGTGCATGAACATGTTCATGGCCGAAGTGACCCACATAAAAGACGTCAAAGAAGGCGACCGGGTGATTTTGATCGGCTCAGAAGGAAAAGAGAAAATCAGCGCCGATTACTTAGCCGATTTAGCCGGAACCATTAATTACGAAATAGTATCCAGGATCAACCCCCTGATACCACGAAAGGTGGTGTAGGGCTGAATTATGAGTGATGAATTATGAATAATAGGAACTGGCCGGGGTTTCAATCCCCAGGCCCCTCATGGACTGCGGACACCGTCCGCTATTATAAAAATATAAAAGGAGTTAAATATTATGAAGATCAAAAAAAATTTTATTGTACCGGTAGTTTTGTTTGTTTTGGCGATACCTTTTTTTGCCGCAGAGATTCATGATGCGGTATGGAATGGCGATTTAGTAAAAATTAACGAAATCTTAAAAAAAGACCCCAAGGCGGCGCAGGCCAAAGATAAAAACGGTAAAACGCCGCTGCATATGGCTGCCCAGTATAACCGCGGGGCAGCAGCCGCCCTGCTGATAAAGAACGGAGCCGATCCCAACGCAAAAAATGAAAACGGTGAAGCGCCGCTGCATTATGCTTCTTTTTTGGGCCGCGTGCAGGTAATGGCGTTACTAATAGAAAAAGGGGCCGATATAAACACAGCGGATAAGGCAGGCAATACCCCGCTGCACCACGCCCTTTCCCGCGGCCATAAACAAATCATCGACCTGCTGGTGAAAAATGGTGTAAAAATAAAAACCGGCGCTCCTGATGCCGTGTTTATGCTGCACCGGGCCGCTGCTTTGGGTCATAAAGGGTTGGTGGATATTCTGGTAACCGGGGGCGTCGATCTTACCGCCCAAAACAAGGACGGCGGCACCCTGCTGCACAGCGCCGCAACCGGGGGGCTGACATACCTGTCAGAAAAACTAATCAAGAAGGGGATAAAGGTTAACCAGCGCAATATTTACGGTGCCGCGGCCCTGCATATAGCTGCTGCTTATGGCCGGGAAAAAGCCGCCGCGCTTTTGATTAAACATGGGGCCGATATAAACTCCCGCACCCCGGACGGTTTTTCTCCTCTCAACATCGCCGAGAAAAACAGCCGGAAGGAGATCGCCAAATTATTGATCGAGAAAGGCGCAGACCGCGGCGCAGCGGCGTTCCCGGTTTTAAAAGGGAAGTATTTCGGGCAAAAAACGCCGGGTAAAAAGCCGCTTTTATTTGCTCCCGGTATTATTTCCACTTCGAGTATGAATGAGCGGGACATCACTTTTTCTCCCGGTTTCGACGAGTTCTATTACAGCCGGAACGGGAAGATTTTCTTCAGTAAGGGGGCGGCGAAAAAATGGTCTATGCCTGATATTGCCTCTTTTTCAAAGCAGTATGAGAGTATCGAAGCTTGTTTTTTCCCCGACGGCAAGAAGTTGTTCTTTTTATCGAAACGCACCCTGGGCCGCGGCGCAATACCCTGGGAACTCTTTTTTGTAGAGCGGAAGGGGGAAGGCTGGTCGGAGGTGAAACCTTTAGGAGATTCTTTTAAAGGTAGTTTTTACCCTTCTTTCACCAAAGCGGGGACGATGTATTATACCGACTCCCGGAATGATCTTTACCGTTCGGATTATGAAAAAGGCGAGTTCCAGACCGCGGAAAAGTTAAGTAACAATGTAAACACTGATCGAGCGGAATACAATTCTTTTATTGCCGCTGATGAGAGTTATTTGATTTTTACTTCTTTCGGCTGGGGTCAAGGTTCCGGCGGCGGCGATCTTTTTATTAGTTTCAGGAACGAATTCGGTTCCTGGTCGAAAGCGATAAACCTGGGGCCTGAGGTTAATTCGGCTGCTCATGATTATTGTCCCAGTGTAACGCCGGACGGGAAGTATTTTTTCTTTGCCAGTAACCGGGCCGGTAATGAGGACATATACTGGGTAGATGCGGAAGTCCTGTTGAAGGTGAAGCCCGCGCCCGAAAAATAGCCGACAATTGAATACCCGTTACTACTATGAAATTAGCCACAGAGAGGGGAGTGCTTCTCGCTTTTAAATAATTAAAAGTTTTGTTCAAACTTTTTTGAGAGTGCGGTATGCCGCGGCCCCCAACTTCAATTTAATGGGGGTGGCCTCCCCGGCAGGGGCCGCCGGAGGCAAAGAATGATTTAATTTCATCGTTTCCGAGCGAGGTTCGTATCATGATTGACTGTCTCCAAAAAAAATAAGTATATAGGGTTAATGAGTTACCCCTTTGGGTCAATGAATGAGATTGCCGGAATAATAAGTGAGCAGCACCTTCTCGATAAAAAAATAGTTGTTTTCAATAACTTCCCGGGTTATCATCGAACGCTGCGTACCCTACCTTCATTATCTACTGCTCATACATTTTTTTCATTTCAGATTGAATTTCTTGGATTACCTCTGAATTCTTTATAACTTTTTTGTTTCCTTCTTTGGCTGAGAAAATGTAAAAAACTTTCCCACCATATTTTTTTGTAAATTCCAGGTGAGTCGCTTCCTGTAAGCCCCTCTCTTTGTAAATTTGGGGAATATGAGAAACGTCACTTACCGGTTTTATCTGGATGCCGATATATTTTCCTTTTATTTTTATATAAAAATCAACATTATACAGTCTATCCCATTTATCGGGCGCCGGTTCGATTTTGACCTGTAATATTTTCTCCAATTGCCCATAGATAGTTTTTATCTCAGTACTATATCCGTCAAATGTTCTATTGATTACCATATTAAACATATAGCCGATACAATCCTCTTCCGTAATATTCTCAACTTCTGCTGAAATGACTTCTGTAATTTTAATATATAATTTCTTTCCTAAAGATTCGATATGGTCTTTATTCCTGACATTCTCGAAATAATATCCTTCCCACTCATCTATATTTTTGGGAGAGCATTTTCTAATTGCTTCAGATACCGCACCCACATTCCGCTTAAAATTTAATTGGAAACGATTCATCGCACTGTTCAATATCCACTCTTTAGCCATTCGCTTGCTCCCTGTACCGAATAAATCTTTCTTTGTACTTAAAATCAACTCTTTCGTCTACCAAAGCTAAACCCTCTTTCAACAAATGTGCATTGATAAAGGTTTTGTTCTCGAGATATAAATAACAAAGCAAATTGTTCTCCGCATCGTGTTTTGTCTCATCAAATTTTAAGAACACCTTCCGGCCTTTCAATTTTTCCTCCAGGTAATAGACGGCAGCCCCGTTTCGCCGGTGGTCTTCTTTTATACCTAAAAGTTTTATCCTCAAGCCGTTATTTAATTCCAGTGTCCCGGGTGAAAGAACCTGCTTCACAGAGAAATAATCTTCACGCTGGCCGCTGTTCTTATCGATTTTTGAACCGAATTGCAGCTTTTTGGGATCGATCTTTTTGTCGAGCTTAACAGGGTCTTTGAAAATATAAGGAAGTTTCGCAATTTCCTTTTTGAAATCCACAGCCGGTAATTTTTGTTTGATCTCCCTATACTCAGGCCGGTTGAACAACCTCCTTTCACTGATACCGAGTTTATTTTTGATGACCGGTAAAAATTCGGAGTTGATTTCATAACCCACTGAATTGCGGTTTAATTCCAGGGCGGCTAAAGAAGTAGTGCCGCTGCCTAAAAATGGATCCAGCACAGTATCCCCTACAAAAGAAAACATCTTTATCAAACGCCTGGGGAGTTCCAGGGGAAACATAGCAATATGGCCATCCTGCCTGACACCGCTAAACTTCCAATGCCCGGAAAAAAAAGTATTCCATTCTTCTTTTGTCATCCGGGATTGTTCTTTGATTTCCCGGCTAATTTTCTTAGGGGACTTACCAACTTTTTTAAATATTAAAATAAACTCATAATCCAACTTCAAGATGCCGTTCCGGGGAAAAGGATAGGAACCCATTATAGTTGCGCCGCCCGTGGTATTGGTAGTGGCGACTTTTTGCCAGATGACAGCGCCCATATAGTCGAAACCTATAGTTTCGCAAAATTTTATAATCTCAGTCCTGATGGGAATAATCTTATAGCGCCCGTAATAGACCGAACGGGCATATTGATCGCCGATATTAATACAAAGTCGGCAGCCGCTGTCAAGCACCCGGTATGCTTCATCCCAGGCCAGGTTCAGGTTGTTTATATATTCTTCATAGCTATTATTAAATCCTATCTCATTTTCCCAGCCATAGTCTTTTAACTGCCAATAAGGTGGAGAGGTAATCATTAAGTCTACAGACCGGTCTTCTATCTCGATCATTCTTCTCGAATCGCCGTTAATAACTCTATGTATCGTTTTCATTTTCTCCATGATATATTATTTCAACAATAATGTAAAGTACTCTCCTGTTTTCACGAACGTCTCCCGGGTTCTTCCTGATTTCCTCCTAAGCCTTTCTCGAGATCAGCGCTCCTTCTTTTCGCTATAGCGCTCAGAT
>JAGLSW010000240.1 GCA_023135565.1 Candidatus Aminicenantota bacterium
GGCCGCCGGAGGCAAAAAGTAATTTCATAGTAGTAATTTCATAGTAGACGACAGGACGATTAAGCCCCTATTTTTTTATAAGTCATTTTTCACCTTTTGCCGCTTCAACTTCTTCTATGGTTTTAGCCAGGGGTTTCCCTAACAGGCGGCACCCATCGGCAGTAATGAGGAAATCTTCCTCGTTCCTGATGCCGCCGAAATCTTTGTAAGCCTCCACCCGGTCGTAATCGATAAATTCGGTAAATTTATTCCCGGATTTCCACTGGTCGATCAACTCGGGGATGAAGTAGATGCCGGGCTCGATGGTGATAACAAAACCGGGCTGCAGTTCCCGGGCCAATCGTAAGGATTTCAGACCGAATTGGGTGTATTTGGGTTTACCTTCGTAACCCACATAGACTTCGCCTAAATCTTCCATGTCGTGGATATCGAGTCCCATCATATGTCCTACGCCGCAGGGGAAAAATAGAGCATGGGCGCCCGCTTTAACCGCATCATCGACATTGCCTTTCATCAGACCGATCTCTTTCATTCCCCGGGCTACCGTTTTGCATGCCAGGAGGTGGATATCCAGGTTTTTGATTCCCGGTTTGAGTGCCGCCGCCGCCGCTTCATGAGCTTTTAAAGTTATATTGTAAATTTCTCTCTGCCGTTCGCTAAATGTAGGATCCACCGGTATAGTGCTGGATAAATCCCCGCCGTAAGACATGGCGTTTTCCGCTCCCGCATCGAGAAGGAACATGTCGCCGCTTTTCATAATGTTACCGTGATAGTGATTGTGCAGGATCTGGCCGTTAATGGTGGCAATGATGGGGAAGGATATTTGGCCGCCTGCAGCCAGGGCTGCCCGGTGCACAGCCGTTGCCACTTCGGCCTCGCCGACGCCCGGCCTTACCATTTTCATAGCAGTTAGGTGCATATCCACGGTGATGTTGACCGCTTCTTCGATTTGTTCAACCTCTTCATCGCTCTTAATCGCTCTCTGCTCCACCACTGCCTCGATCAACTCTACCGATGCTTCACCTGCCGCTTTGGCTGGGTGTACCTCGATCCAGTCGAACAACTTTAACTTGTTCTCCGGGCGGTAGGGAGGAAGAAAATGGATTTTCCTGCCCTGCGCCTTTGCTTTCTTCAGGGCTTCTTCCAATTGAGAAATAGTCCCGTTATTCTCCACACCGGCCTTCAAGCTCCTGTCGCTTATGGTAGGCTGGTTACCCATCCAGATGATGTCTTCGACGGTTAGGTCAGCGCCGTATATATAATTTTTTCCTTCGTCAAAGTCGATAACTCCTGCCAAACCCGGGTAGTTAAGACCAAAAAAATAGAGGAAGGAGCTGTCCTGGCGGAAATGGTAGGGATTGTCCGCATAATTCATGGGACTTTCTTCGTTTCCTAAAAAGAGTGCCAGGCCCGATTGGAATTTTTCTTTTAAACGATTTCTTCTTTCGACATAGGTTTTTTTGTCAAACATGATGATACTCCTTATGTTAGTTGTGGATTCATTAGTTTATAGTATACCTTTTTTTCGACTCTAAGAAAAGCCTTAAAACAAAATTTGGGGAGGTTGCGGAAGCCTACATTCGTGGGGCAGCCTGTCTGTGGGAAAAAAATTTAGCCTGTCATGAAATTACTCTTTTTGCCTCCGGCGGCCCTGCCG
>JAGLSW010000241.1 GCA_023135565.1 Candidatus Aminicenantota bacterium
TTGATCAAACTTTTACAAAAGTTTGGCTCCCGGCAGGGCCGCCGGAGGCAAGTTTGGCAAATTTTCACAAATAAAAAAGAAAATAATAATAGGGCGGTTGAAACTTAAATGAATATCAATTAAAATACATATATGCGAGCAAAAAAAATAAAAAGGATTTTTAACAGAGTATAAAAGCCTATGAAGACAAAACAACACAGCAGGTCGGTTAAGCTTCTTTTCCGGGTGCTCGATACCCTGGAAGGTTTTGAAGTCATTATAGCCGGGTATCGCTCTTTAAAAGTGTTCAGGGAGATGATCGAATTGTTAAAAACCAACTGCCGGGTAAGAAATATCGTTTTGATAGACATCGACGTTTCCGCCCTATCCAAAGTGGGGGAGTTTGAGAACCTGCTGCGGGAAAAAAAAGGCAAGAAGAAAGGTCGCTTAATTTTTAATGTAACCGGTCTCGAAAAGCATGTCAAAGCAGGTCGGGTTTCTACTTTTTTAAACCATATTAATCTTATTCGTGACAGGTTATCCGCTGATTTTTCCCACGGTTTTTTTTTCTGGATACCTGAAGGATTAATTAAGCGTTTTGCCCTGGATGCCCCTGATTTTTGGGCCTGGAGAAATACGGTATTGGTATTCGAGGACAAGGAAATATTGGGGAAATTGGAAGGGATTCCGGTCATGTCCTATGGACTGGAGGATTTTAAGAATTTCACCTTAAAAGAGAAACAACGGCAAATCGAATATTTGCAGGGAGTCCTGGAGACCTTAAATAAAAAACCCCCGGCATTCAACCGCGATAAAAGGTTAGCGCAAGTCTATTCTGATTTAGGAAGTCTTTATTATTTGGTGGGGAAGTATGAACAGGCACTTGATTGTATCGAGGAGTGTCTCGGCATCAGGGAGGCATTGGGTGACCAGGACGGAATAGCTGCCGATTATAATGTTATGGGACTTATACTTGAGGCAACCGGCGATTATGACAGTGCACTCGATTATTGTTCCAAAAGCCTAAAAATCAGCCGGAAAATCGGCAATAAAATCGGGGAAGGGAATAGTCTGAATTATATCGGTAAAATCTATTACACCCGCGGCGAATATGACAGTGCGATAAAATATTCAAAAGAGAGCTTAGAAATCAACCGGGAAACCGGTAATAAATTCGGTGAAGGGACGGCTTTAAATAATATCAGCGCTATCTACCACGTCCGCGGCGAATATGACAGTGCGTTAAAATATTTAAAAGAGAGCTTAGAAATCAACCGGGAAACCGGTAATATAGCTGTGGAAGGGACGATTCTAAGCAATATTAGCGGAAATTACAGCGCCCGCGGAGATTACGACACTGCGTTAAAATATCTGCAAGAGAGTTTAAAAATTAGCCGGAAAATCGGCAACAAATCAGGTACCATCATAACTTTGCATAACATGGCAAGCATCGCTCTTAGAAAAGAAAACTTTTCCAAATTTTTAAAGTATGAAAAGAAAGCCTACCGGATTGCCCTTGAAATCCGGGATGCCCAGGGATTATATAATGTTGGCCGGGATTTAGGGAATTTTCTGTGCCGCACAGGGAAAAAAGAAGAAGGTCTTGTAATGCTCGAAAAAAGTTATGAAATCGGCAAAAAGGCCGGTTTCCCCGGTGTGAAAATAATCAAAACGCTCTTAAAAAAATTTGGCAAAAGCCAGTGAAGGACGTTTTGCAGGGTAAATTACGTCTCGCTCATCAAAAGTTTTGTTCAAACTTTT
>JAGLSW010000242.1 GCA_023135565.1 Candidatus Aminicenantota bacterium
AAAACTTTTAATTATTTAGAAGCAATAGCCCCCCCACGCGAGTGGGCTTTTGACTTATCCCGTAGCACAGCAAACTCTGCTTGAAACGCAGGAAAAGATTACCGTTGGCTAACACAGGAACTGTCCAGGCAGCACCCCTTACTTTGCCCAGAGACCGGGACATGCCGGTCACCTTTACGAACTTCTCCGGGTCAGGCTTCATGAGAAATATATTGCCTTTGATATCGCTGCATAACAAAAAACCGTCTACATATACACAGGTTCCCCAACCCATTTCTTTGGTGGACCATTTCTCGACGCCGGTATCCAATTCAACACACTTGAAAACACCCTTGTTCTGCATGCTGTCGCCGGAATAACCGTAGATGAAACCGTTGATAATAAAAAGATCGGAATGATGGGAGGCAATCACTTCACTTTTCCACACCACTTCGGCTTTAGACTTATCGACTTTTAACAGTTCGCCCCCGGTTCCATAGCCCGAGGTGATGAATACCCGGTCACCGCTGACCAGCGGGGTAGTGGCGTGCACATCATAATTCGTTTCCCAGGGCACATTCCACATCTCCTTACCGTCTGCTAAAACCAGCGCGGCCAGCCCTTTGCCGTGAAAAATGAGCAGCGCAGGCACATCTTCAATTTGCATCCGCGATATAGCCGCGTACCCGGCCTGCCCGCCGCCGCTCTTCCACTCTACTGCCCCGGTTTTTTTGTCATAAGCGATGGTGCGCGCCGTGCCGCCGCCGTTGACTATAACCAACGTGTCCGTAACAAGAGGAGAAGTGGAATGCCCCCAGGTAGGCGCTTCGCCGCCTTCGTCGTTCACATTCTTATGCCACAGTTTGCTGCCGTTCAAAAGATTCCAGCATACTAAGTCCCCGCTGCGACCGAATGTATAAACGCGGTCGTCATCGATCCAGGGTGTAGCCCGGGAACCGGTGCCGTAATTGGATTTCGCTTCAGCCGGGTAGGATGATTTCCAGATCAGGCTGCCGTCTTCCGGGCTGAGACAGAATACCAGGTCCCCGGTTTCATCGCGGCCGCAAACCACTAACCGGTTGCCCTGCACAACCGGAGCAGACCAGGTGGCGCTGACCCTGCCCCTGCACAAGAAATCCACCTGCCATTTTTTTTGCAAACCGCCGGACCAATCGGTAGAAATGCCGGTCACACCGCTGCGCCCGTCGCCTCTGGAACCGCGCCAGCATATCCAGTCCGCTTCGCCTTTTGTGAGCGGCAGCTCTTGTTGAATAGCAGGTTCCGGAACAGCTCCTACCGGGCCGGAAATATTCTTATTGCCGAAGATGATGGAAATCGTATCCCACTGCCAGATGGCAACCCCGGCAGCGATTAGCACTACCACAAACAAAATTACACCGATGATCTTAATTGCTTTTTTCATGATTAATCTTCCTGTGCCGTTATTCTATTCTAAATGATCTCCCCTGTCAAGTGCCGGCTATCCCGATTCCTTGCCTCCGGCGGGCAGGGGGCGCTTTTGAAAAACTGCCCCCTGCACCCCCGCAAAACTTTTGTTTAACCGTTTACCAATGATTCTCATCTAATTTCGGCGTTGAGTACCAGGATCAAGGCATCGCCGTTTTTCCCGATCTTCGATACCCCGGCGATTAAATACCCGTTCTCCTTGAACGACGTTTCAGTTTCAATTAACTTTACATTATATTGCTTCAATGTAATTCCGCCGATCTCGATAGTTCTCTTGCCCGGCACATCGCCTTTAACACAAACATTATCGAGTCCCAGGCTGAGACCGTCCTGTTTGCTCAAAAGCGATAAGAAACCGTCTTTGCCTTCCCTGATAGTGGTGATGGAAGCGCCGTCTAAACTGTAAGACTTAAAGCTTAATACCTTTTTTACTTCTTCCAGTACCTTCTTCAAGCTTTTGTTGGTTATCCCGTCCCCACGCTGTTCATTGGAAGCAATCACCGTGTAGATGCGGAAGTAGATGTTTCTCTTCGCTGCGTCTAATTTTTTCAGCAGCTTCTCGAATTCCGCCACGTTTTCTCTTAATATCTGCACGGTAAGCATGCGGCTGTTCCTATGGTGGGAGTCGCGCCTAAAATAGAGTCTCAAAGCATCGATGGCCTCCCTGGGCGTGATATGCTTCAGGGTGTAGGTTTTGGTTACATATTCAGCTTTTGCTTCCGGTACAGGTTCATAATTTTTAGATTCTTTGGACTCTTGCGCAAAATTGAAACCGCTAAACAAAAAAAACATCAAAAATAGTAAAATTAAAATTCTTTTCATGATTTTTTTCTCCTTAATTTAAAATCTTTTTTTTGAAACCAGATAATTTTTATATTCTTATCTTTTAATTCAAATTCGGTTCTTATCTCTGTAATAGGGGGCGGCGCTGCGCTGCCGCCGGCAAAAGGACGAATAACAAAAAGCGCGGCTACAAGAATAAACACCGCTGCCAGCGCTGCGGCCACCGGATACCAGGAAAAAGACCGGCGGCGGACAGTTTTTTTCTCCTGCTCCCAACCGGCTATGGCTCGATTTAAGCGCTCTTCTACAGGCTGGGGGATTTTATACTTAACCGCTCCCACTAATGCGACAATTCGCTCATCATCGAGTTCGTGTTTTTTATTTTCGTTTTTTTGTTTCATTCTTTTTCTCCTTCTTGCCTCCGGCGGCAAGGGGGGGCTCTTTTGAAAAACTGCCCCCCCTTGACCCCCCCCGCAAAACTTTTGTTTAACGAAGAGCTTTCTGCCCTGAGAGGCTGTCCATTATCGGTTCCCTGCACCGCAAGGCCGAAGTTTTCTTTTATTTTTTTCCGGGCCCGGTTGAGAATAAACTTGATGTTTCCCTCCTTTAAGCCCGTTATCCGGCTGATCTCCGCAATGGAAAACCGGCTGTCATAAAAAAGAAAAAAAACTTTGCGCTGCTTCGGTTTAAAACCGGCGGCAATTTCATAGATGTCGGCTATCAATTGCCTCTCCGTGCTTTTTTCGTCAGCGGGGATTCCTCTTTCTAAATCTTCCACCCTATGCAGCGTGGAGATAATATTCCCGGTTTTGCCCTTTTTTTTCTTGTAATAGCTTTTGATCTCATTGTGGGCAATGGTAAAAATCCAGGTTTTGAAAGAACTACCCCGGTCGAAACTGTCGATATATTTCAACGCCCGCATAACGGTTTCCTGGAAAAGATCGTCGGCGTCTTCGGAATAGTTCAGGGCTTTATATATAAAATTGTAAAGGCTTTCTTTTAGAGGCTGCAGCCACTGCCGGAAAACCGCCGCGGTTATGGTGTCTTCTTTTCTTTTGATTCCCTGCAAAAACCTACCCACCGGGCCGGCCTTTTCTTTGTGGCCCTGATTGCGATCGTTTTTTTCGGCTCTGCCTGTGCCTGTTTGCTCGCAGACAGGTGCGGACACCACCCGCTTGAGGGAGGCCAACGTGTCTTTCAAAACCGCTGCGAAATCCAGGTTCAAACTCATTTCAACTTCTTTCATATCTTTTATATCACAAAAAGAAACAAAAGGTTAGTTTTTTTTTAAATTTTTATTCCTAAAGCGGTTCCCTTTTCATTCACCACTCAGTACTCAGCATTAAGCACAAAATCTCTCCTGCCTCTTTACCTCCCGGCTATTATATCGTATAATCTCTAATGAGGAATTACTAAAATGAAAGAAAAGGTATATTTTATTAAAATCAAAGACAAAGAAGACGACCGGCATATTTGTAGAAAACTTAAAAAAGCCATAGAAGATAAAGATTTCTTCTCTTTTATCGGACCCAAAAACCTGGTGGCTGTGAAAACCCACTTCGGCGAAGAAAAATCTATCGGCTATGTGCGCCCCCTCTATTTCAGCATGATGGGGGAGTTGATTAAAAGAAAAGGAGCAGTGCCTTTCCTGACCGAAACTTCGACTTTGTACAGCGGCAGACGGGCCAATGCCGTCCAACATATCGGGCTTGCTAAAGAACATGGTTTTACCTTCGGGGAAACAGGACTACCTATCGTCATGGCCGACGGCCTGTTGGGCAATGACGAGATAGAAGTGGATATCCCCGGAAAAATTTATAAAAAAGTAAAACTCGCAGCCTTGATCGTCAAAACCCAGGCCCTTCTTATGGTCACCCACTTTACCGGTCACTTAGTGTCCGGTTTCGGCGGCGCCCTGAAAAACATGGGCATGGGCTGCGCCAGCAGGAAAGGGAAATTAATTCAACATTCCACGGCTAAACCTTCCATAAAAATAAAAGCGTGCACAGGCTGCGGCGAATGCCTGAGATGGTGCCCCAAGGATGCCATCACCCTGAAAGACAAGAAAGCGGTAATCGACAAAAAATCGTGCATCGGCTGCGCCGAATGTCTGGCGGTTTGCCGTTTCGATGCGGTGGGTTACAACTGGTCCGCAACGTTTGTGCAGCTCCAGCAAAAAATAGTGGAACATGCCATGGGCGTGGCGGAAGCCAATAAAGGGAAAACCATCTATTTTAATTTTTTAAACAGGATAACAAAAGACTGCGACTGTGTGGGCGGCCCCGAAATAATCGTTCCCGACATCGGGGTGTTGATCTCCTATGACCCGGTGGCTATAGACGCCGCATCCTTAGATTTAGTAGAACAAACGGCAGGGAAAAAACTGTCGCAAATCGCTTATGATATACCTTATAAATCACAGATAGAATATGCCCGGGAATTAGGCTTCGGGAACCCGGATTACGAATTAGTAACATTGTAAACACTGAGGAGCTTGCCTTCGGCGACCCTGCCGGG
>JAGLSW010000243.1 GCA_023135565.1 Candidatus Aminicenantota bacterium
CCCGGCAGGGGCCGCCGGAGGCATTATTTTAGTTTATTTTAAATATCTGGCCGTGATGGACTCTTTGCAATCGAATATTCCCTGTAATTCTCCCTGGTAGAGGATTTTGCCGCCGTTTTTGCCGCCTCCCGGGCCCATATCTATAATATAATCCGCAGCTTCGACAATCTCTATGTTATGTTCGATCACTACTATGGTATTGCTTTTGGCAATGAGCGCGTCAAAAACGTCCAGCAGCACCCGGATGTCGGCAAAATGAAGTCCTATAGTAGGCTCGTCTAAAAGGTAAATAGTGGGTTTCGACGAAACGCGGGCTAACTCTTTGCTCAACCTAATTCTCTGCGACTCGCCGCCGGAAAGAGTGGTGGAACTTTGGCCCAATTCTAAATAACCCAAACCCACATCAACAAGCACTTTGATCTTTTTAGCCAGGAAAGGAATATCCCGGAAAAGTTTGTAGGCTTCCTCGGCGGTGAGTCCCAGCACGTCGGCAATAGACAAGCCTTTGTACTTGCACAGCAGGGTTTCGGAATTGTAACGCCGGCCGGAACATACCGGGCAAATAACCTCTAAATGAGGCAAAAAACTCATCTCTAACTTGCGGTATCCTAAACCGGAACAGGCTTCACACCTGCCGCCGCTAACATTAAAACTAAACCTGGATTGACTATAACCTCTCAGCTTCGCTTCCGTTAAACCGGTGAATAATTCCCTGATCAGCGGCATCAGGCCGATATACGTGGCGGGACAGGAACGGGAATTTTTGCCGATGGCGGCCTGGTCTACTTTTAGTATCCGCGCCGGGGCACCGCTGTCAGAAAGCCCGGCTGCGTCCCGGGAGGCGTTTTTTTTTTTTCGGGCAGAGGCGATTTTCTCCCTACGGGCAGCAGCTTTTGTTATTTCGTTTTCAGCTATCCTGTTTTTTACCGCGGGATAAAAAGCGTCCACGATCAACGAACTCTTACCGGAACCGGAAACCCCGGTGACTACAGTTAATGCGCTTAATGGGATTTTTACAGCTACGTTTTTTAAGTTGTTCAGGGTGATGTTTTTTATTTCGATGAATTCTTTTTCCTGGCTCCGCCGGGCAGGGGGCCCCGCGGCGCGGGGAGCCGGTGAGTGGCTTTCCGGTGACCGGGAGTCATAAGGCACTCCTTCGATATTCGATATTCTCCCAGCCCCCCTGGACCCCCGCAAAAACTTTTGATTATTTAGATCATCTACCTGCCCGGCGTTTTCTTTGGGTGTCGCCTGCCGCCTGAAAAGAAAATCCGCGGTCAACGAATTTCCGGCTTTGTGAAAATCACGAAACCACCCGGAATACACAACCTCACCCCCGGCTTCACCGGAACCGGGACCTAAATCTATTACATAATCGGCTGCCCGGATAGTGCTTTCATCATGCTCTACTACGATGATAGTGTTGTCTTTTTCTTTTAGTTTACTTAGGATGCGCAGCAAATTCTCCTGCTCGGACATGTGCATGCCGATAGACGGCTCATCTAAAATATATATCACACCGCTTAACCCGAATCCCAACTGGGATACCAGCCGGGTGCGCTGCAATTCACCACCCGAAAGCGTGTTAATCTTCCGGTTCAAAGTAATGTATCCGAGATTCAACCGGACAAAAGATTCCAACCGACGCAGCACCTGGGGTAAAATGGGGGCCAGGATTTTTTCCTCTTCGCTGCCCAGCTCGATGCGCCGCAAAAATTCCAGCAGGTCCGTTACCTCCATTTCGCCCAACTCGAAAACATTTTTGCCTTTAAAATAAAAAGAGAGACTCTCCTGCTTAAAACCGCTGCCCTGACATTGGGGACAGGGTTCGTTCTCTTCGGTTACTCCCCGGCCACTGCAAAAACCACAGGCCGCTGTCGGCGAATTTATAGAAAAAGTGGCCGGTTCCGGTTCTTTAAGAGAAATATTACAGGCGGGACAGTAAAGCTTGTCGGAGAAGAAATGTTCCTGTTTGTTATGCAGCACGATGATTTCGCCATTGCTTTCGAAAGCGGCTAAAGCAGCGCTCTCTTTTACCTGTGGGTGCGGCGCACCCATTTTTTTAATGTCTCCTTGCCTTCGGCGACCAGGGGGGCTTTTTTGAAAAATCGCCCCCCTGGACCCCCTAAAAAACTTTTCTTTATTTTCTTCCTTTTCGTGGGAGAGTACACCTGGTGGAATTTTGACCGCGTCCACCTGGATGGCGATATTGTGCCTGACGTTCCTGTCCAAAGGGGGCATGTCGTCTAAATAATGGAGCTTGCCGTCTATTAAAGCTTTCAAAAAACCCCTCTTGATATAACGCTCAAATAAAGCGCGAAAACTCCCTTTGCGGTTTTTTACCACCGGAGCCAGGAGGTAAACCACTTCCCCGGCGAATTTTTCAAATATATAATCTAAGATTTTCGGCAGGGAATATCTTTCGATGTTCTTGCCGCAGCCGGGGCAGCGGGCCACAGCGGTGCGGGCAAAAAGCAGCCGCAAATATTGACTCACCTCAGAAACCGTACCCACTGTGGAATTATAGTAGAAAGAAGCGTGTTTCTGGTCGATAGAGATGGTGGGGGAGATACCTCTTACAGCCTGCACTTGCGGTTTTTCCACCGCTTTGATAAACTGCCGCGCATAGGTAGACAAAGACTCTAAGTATTTTCTCTGGCCCTCCTGGAAGATAGTATCATAGGCCAGGGTGGATTTCCCCGAACCCGAAACCCCGGTTATAGCGATTAGTTGTCTTTTCGGTATTTTCAGGCTAATATTTTTCAGATTATTTTTTTTAGCTGCGATAATTTCGATTTCCTGCATGGTCTATAAATATTAGCACAATCGCCGCTTATCATCAATAGTGGCGGCGTAACTATCCAGTTTTGGAAAACTGAATAGTCACTTCCGGTGCGTTGGAAAAGAAGACCGGATATATGGTATAATAACCGCATGAAAGCAAAATCGAAATACCAAAAAGATGTGGCCTTTATCAACCGGCAGAAAGAGCTATCCTACCTGGAAAAGTACATCAACGAAAGACCGGAATCCATCCTGTTTATCCACGGCCCCAAATCTTCGGGAAAAACCACCCTGCTGTATAAGTTTTTTGAAAAAACCGGGAAAGAACAAAAACTGGACGTCAAATTCCTCAACCTGAGAGAAACCTGGATAGGCAATTACAAAGATTTTATCCGTATTTTTTTCGGCATCGCCGATAAATCCCCGCAAAAAGATGTAAAAGAGACGCGAGAGTATGGTGTTTTTAATTTTTTTAAGTTGTCGGTAGAAGTATTGAAACGGATGGAGAAAGGGGAATTGGACCCCTTTCAAATCATGAAACGTGAATTTATCAAACTTACCGGGAAAGGCATAAAACCCGTTATCATTATCGACGAACTGCAGGCCATCGATCATATTTATATGAGTAACGGGAAAGACCGGCAGTTGATTATCGAATTGTTCAACTTTTTCGTAGCTATGACCAAAGAAAGTCACCTGGCGCATATTATCATAGCTTCATCGGACGGTTATTTTTTGAACACGGTGTATAACGATTCCCGGTTGAAAAAAACCTCAAAATTTTTCAAGGTAGATTATCTCAGCAGGGCGGATGTGATGGAATGGCTGCTGCATATAGAAAAATATTCGAAAATAACGGACTATAAATTAGATGAAGAAGCCGCCCAAAAAATATGGGATGCGGTAGGGGGCAACGCCTGGGAGATACAAGATATTCTTTCCGAACTGTTTAGCGCCGGATTGGAAGAGGTGCTGGCGCAATATAAAAAAAAAGTGCAGGCCATGGTTGCTCATTATTGTGAATTTGACAGCCGCAAACGGGAAATTTTGCAGGTCATCGCCCGGGAAC
>JAGLSW010000244.1 GCA_023135565.1 Candidatus Aminicenantota bacterium
GTTAGTCATAATGACCTCCTTCTTGGTTTTGATTTTTTAAAGATTTATTTTACAGGAAGGAGGTCTTTTTATAAAGGGAAAGCTTTAATCCAGCCGAAGGCTGTTACCGCGGAGCAGTTTCGTCCAATAGTTACTATCGTGGGCTTGAAATGGAGTTTAATTTTTCATATAATACCAAATGGTTAAAAAACTAAGTAAAATCATACCGTTTGTACTAATTTTTCTCCCTTTTTCTCTCCCGGCTTTAAATCCCGGCAAAGCGCTGACCCAATATATCCTGGATTCCTGGAACGACGAAAAAGGCCTGCCGCAAAATTCCGTTCGCGCTGTACTGCAAACCGGGGACGGCTACCTGTGGTTCGGTACGGAAGAAGGACTGGTTCGCTTCGATGGGGTTAAGTTCAGCCAATTCGACGAAACCAATACGCCGCAGATTAAAAACAACTATATCACGGCTCTATTCGAGGATAAAGAAAAAAACCTGTGGATCGGCACCAGGGGCGGCGGCCTCATAAAGTACGGGGCGGGAAAATTTAAACACTACGGGGAAAAAGAAGGTCTCGGCAGTAGTTTTATCAACGCCATTGCCGGGGACGAGGCAGGCAATCTCTGGGTGGGCACCGACCGCGGCGGTCTTTTTAAATTTAAAGATAATACGTTTACAGCGTATACCACGGAACAGGGGCTGCTCAACGATATTATCTGCTGTATTTACCCGGGCCGGGCCGGCGTCCTGTGGATAGGAACAATCCAGGGTTTGAGCCGTTTTAAAGACAATAAGTTCACCAACTTCCCGGGCCGGGAGATGCTGCCGGGAATCCACATCAATACTATCTACGAAGACAGCCGGGAGAACCTGTGGCTCGGCACTGAAAAGGGACTTTTCAAATGGGAACAAGGCAAATTCGTAAGATTTAAAATTCTACCCGGCGCCGCGGAATGTAAGGTGAACGCCATCTACGAAGACCGGCGTCAAAACCTGTGGATAGGAACCGCCTCCCACGGTCTGTTCCGCTGCAGCCGGGGCGCAAAACTTTCCCCGGGCATTAATAAAAAGGGGACGGCAGCCGCGGTCGGTAGAACTGACCGGAACGACTGCAGCGAAATGAAAGGCGCTTCTTTTTACGAAAGTTTACAGGGTATCGGCAAAGCAGAAGGTTTATCCGGCAATTTTATTCTCTCTATTACCGAAGACCACGAAGGCAGTTTATGGATAGGCACCGCTTTCGGTGGCGTGAGCCGCCTGCGGGACGGGCAGTTCACCATTTTCAGCGAGAAAGAAGGGTTGTCTAACGACATCGTTTTTTCAGCCTATGAAGACAGTAACGGTTACCTATGGGTCGGCACCAATCACGGTCTTAACCGTTTTAAAGACGGGGAATTTCTCCGTTTTACCACTAAAGACGGCTTGTCGAATAATGTGATTGCCACCATCACAGAAGACAGCCGGGGTTTTATCTGGGTATGCACGGACGACGGGCTGAACAAACTGCAAAACTCACCCACCAAAATCACAAAAATAAAAGATTATCTCCGCGGCAAGTATTTGCTGGCGGTTTTTGAGGACAGGGCCGGGAACCTGTGGGCCGGTACTTTAGGCGGCCTCTTTAAAAAAAACAGCCCGGGAGAAAAATTCACCCGCAAAGGAGGGCTGCCCTCGAAAGTGATTAATTTTATTTATGAAGACCGCGGCGGCAGCCTGTGGATCAGTACTTTTCGCAAAGGGCTGGTCAGGTACAGCAAGCAGGCGTTTACCATATTTAACCGCCGCAGCGGCCTGATCAACGACTCGGTGAACTGCATTTACGAGGACGCCGAATCCGTACTGTGGATCGGCACCATCAACGGCGTCACCCGTTTCCGGGACGGCAAATTGACCAACTATACCCGCCGGGATGGACTTTTTAACGACAATATTTACCAAATTCTCGAAGACGGGGCAGGCAGCCTGTGGATGAGCTGCAACAAAGGGATATTCCGGGTGAGCAAAAAGGAGTTGAACGCCTTTGCCCGCCGGGAAATCGACCGCGTAATCTCCGTTTCATACGGGAAAAACAGCGGCATGAGGAGCAGGGAATGCAACGGTGGTTTCCAGGGAGCCGGGTGTAAAACCAGGGCCGGGGAATTGTGGTTTCCCACCATGAAAGGCGTGGTCTGCATCGACCCCGGCAGCTTAGAAAGCAGCAAAATCCCACCGCCGGTTTTTTTAGAGCAAATCTTATTGGACGGCCTTACCGCCGCCCCCGGCTCCCGGGTAACCATTGAACCGGGCGTCAAGCGCATCGAATTTTTGTACACCGCCCCCAGTTTTATCAACCCCGAAAAGGTGAAGTTTAAATATCGCATGGAGGGGTATGAGAAGGACTGGGTAGATGCCGGGACGCGGCGTATCGCTTCTTACACCAACTTAGACCCCCGGAAATACACTTTCCGGGTCACCGCCTGCAACAGCGACGGTGTGTGGAGTGAAGCCGGGGCAGATGTTCCCCTGGAAGTGATCCCCCCATTCTGGAAAACCTGGTGGTTTATTTGTACTGCGCTGTTAGGGTTTGCTATCTTTTCCTACGCATTTATCGGTATTTCCCGCAAATATTTTTTGCTGGCGCGGTTCTGGAAAAAGAAAAAGTACGCCGGCGGTTTTAAGTTATTGGAGCAGATCGGCAGCGGTGGTATGGGCACGGTGTACAAAGCCCGGAGAATCACCGGCAAAGGGGGTGCCGCCGCGGTCAAAGTTTTACGTGAAGACCTTTTTACCGATGCCCGGCACCGCAAAAGATTCAAGCAGGAAGCAGCCATTATCGACCAGTTGGATCATCCTAATATCGTCGAGGTGTTTGAACGTGGGGAAAGCAAGCAGAATGTTTTCATAGCCATGGAGATGTTGGACGGCGTCACCCTGGCGCAGAAGATAGAGGAAAGCGCAGAGCAGAAAATGGATTTAAAAGAGGCGCTGGATATCATGGGTCAGGTGATGGACGCCTTGAAAAAGGTTCACAGCAAGAATATTGTGCACCGGGACATGAAGCCGGAGAACATAATGTTGATAAAGCGAAACGGCAGTGTTAATTTTGTTAAGTTGTTGGATTTCGGATTGGCGCAGACAGATTACCAGAGTCGTCTCACCCGTACAGGGGCTATTATCGGTACTATTAATTACATGTCGCCGGAGCAGATCGGTCGTTCTCAATTTTCTTCGGCCAGTGACATTTATTCTTCGGGCATTATTTTTTATGAGATGTTGACCGGCAGCGATCCTTTTCGCGGCGAGAACACATTAGACATCATGAAGCAGGTCATCAATGAAACGCCTTTGGAACCGGTTATGCTTCAGCCCGGGATACCTGCTGCTTTGAATGATCTGGTAATGGTGATGATCAGCAAGGACCGGCGTGAGCGGCCTGCTGCTGAAGAGATACTGGAGAAGCTTAGGGATTTGCAGCGCACTCATTTTCAACAGGAAGAACACGAAGCAGCGGGTGAGCGCTTTTGAT
>JAGLSW010000245.1 GCA_023135565.1 Candidatus Aminicenantota bacterium
CCGGCAGGGCCGCCGGAGGCTAAGAAGGGGGCGGCGTCCCCAGCCTATTAGGGGCTTTCGAGAAACAGAAGAGCATTTCGCTTAATAAAAGTTTTTTGGGGGGTCGAGGGGGGCGATTTTTCAAAAAAGCCCCCCTCGCCGCCGGAGGCAAAAAAAACTACTATCATGCAAAATTTTGATTGGAAAAAAACATACGCCGATTTGATCGGCAGTGCAAAAGAGGCCATGCAGTTGATCCGGCCGGGCAGCAGCATTTTTATAGGTACGGGCTGCGGGCAGCCGCGGCACTTAGTCGAAGCGTTAACTGCCTACTCGAGACACATATACGACGCTCGTATTTTCCATTTTCTAACCAGGGGAGACGCTCCCTATGCGGTTGAGAAATTCCGGCCCCGGTTCAGCACCAACAGCTTTTTTATCGGTGAAAACATCCGCGCAGCCATGGAAAAAGGCATCGCCCGTTATACTCCAATCTTTCTTTCCGAGATACCGCACCAATTCGAAACCGGCAGGATACCTTTAGACGCGGCTTTGATATCGATCACCCCGCCGGATGTGAACGGGCTGTGCAGTTTAGGCGTTTCGGTGGATGTGGTAAAGTCCGCTGCGGCCAATGCCAAATACGTCATAGCCCAGGTCAATGAGAACATGCCCCGTACTTTAGGGAACAGTTTTATCCACATCAACGCCATCGACGTACTGGTTCTCCATGATGAGCCGGTTTTCACGGTAGATGCCGGGGCCGCGGACGAAACCCTGCAGCGCATAGCGGAAAATGTGGCCCGTTTGGTGGAAGACGGCAGCACCATCGAATGCGGTATCGGCCGGATTCCCCAGGCCTTAATGGAGTTTCTGCGCAGCAAAAAAGACTTAGGCATCCATACGGAAATGATCGGCGACTGGCTGATGGACCTAATCGAATGCGGCGCGGTGACCTGTGCCAAAAAAACCATCAACCACGGCAAAGTTATTACCAGCCTGTGTATGGGTTCGCAGCGCCTTTATGATTTTATCGACAACAACGATTTTATCGAATTCCATCCCAGCGAGTATGTCAACGACCCTTTTGTCATCAGCCGGCATGACAAAATGGTGACTATTAACAGCGCCCTGGAAGTGGATTTAACCGGCCAGGTGTGTTCCGATTCCTTAGGATACCGGTTTTACAGCGGCATCGGCGGCCAGGTGGATTTCATCCGCGGCAGCGCCCGCAGCCGTGGGGGGAAACCCATCATTGTGCTTCCTGCCACGGCAAAGGACGGTACGGTTTCCCGGATCGTACACAAAATAGCGGACGGGGCCGGGGTGGTGACCACTCGCGGCGATGTGCATTATGTAGTAACGGAGTACGGTATCGCTTACTTGCATGGCAAAGATATCCAGCAGCGGGTGTTGTCTTTGATCGACATTGCCCATCCCAAATTCAGGAACCTGCTAATCAAAGCAGCAAAAGCTAAAAAATACATCCACGAAGACCAGATCGAGTTGGCCTGGGAGAAGGTCACCTATCCTGAAGAGTTGGAGCATTATGATACGCTGCGCGACAGCACGGAGATATTTTTCCGCCCGGTTAAGCCCACGGACGAAGCTGCTCTTTCGGAGATGCTTTATTCTCTCAGCAGTTCGTCGGTGAGGAAACGGTTTTTTACGCACACCCAGACGTTTCCGCACCGGGACGTGCAGCGCTTGACCAACTTAGACTACAAAAATGAACTGGCCATAGTAGGGATAGTACCCGGGCCTTCCGAGGGGAATATCGTTGCCATCGCCCAATATTTTTTCGAGCCCAAAACGCAGACAGCGGAAGTGGCATTTATCGTGCAGGATGAATGGCAGGCCAAAGGCATGGGTTCATTCCTTTTGAATTACATCACCGGCATTGCCATTAAACGCGGTATCAGGAGATTTTATGCCACGGTTTTACCGGAGAACAAGGCCATGTTGAATATTTTCTATAATTGCGGATACAGTGTGAATACCGATTATGACGGTAGTTCGTACACCCTCACCTATGATTTAATAGATGAGCCGGAAGAACCCGGTTAAGTTTTTTGGCCCTTTCCAGTTGACAAAACCCTGTTGTGGTTGTTACGAAAAATAAAATGAGATTTTTAGCATTAAAGGATTTGAAATGACTGAACGAACCCTTTTAAAAAGAATCGTTATCGATTCCCAAGTAATGCTTGGAAAGCCTGTTATCAAAGGTACTCGTTTACCTATAGAAATGATTGTTGAAAAAATGGCTTTCGGAGAAGGAATCGAGGCATTGTTGAAGGATTACCCTTTTTTAGAGGAAGCAGATGTTCGTGCGGCGCTTCTTTATGCAGCCAAATGCATGGCTAATGAAGAAGTTTTCGCTGCTTAGAGCATCCCTTCATTCCAATCGATTAGGCGCCAATCAAAAAATCTTCGTGAAAAAACAAGATTTTTCCCCATGATTAATATGGGAGGACCCAGTCAAAAGGTGCTTCAAAAGGTGCTCGGTGCGTTGGAATGTTGGAATGATGAAAAAAAAGGACGGTACGTTCAAATAGGAGCATCTTTTTTTAGAACCAACTTTTATGAGCCAGGAAAGGGGACAGGCAGGAAGGCCACTCCTCGGAGGTACTGTCCCGCACCTCGGAGGTATTCAAGAAGACCTTTCAGGCGCTGCCACGAACTAAATAACGGTTCCACAAATTTGCACATTTGCACGCACCGCCCTTTTTGCTTCTTTCCCTGCCGGGATAATCCCGAAAACGAAAAATTGGCCCGACCACAACCCGGTCAAGCCGAAACCCAAAAGGGTGCTTACAACCGGGAAAAAGCTATAAGATTGTCGAACATGCTATTCACCGAGCTAACACACCCCGTCACTTCGGGGCAAAAAGCAAAAAAGCCCCTCAGCGCCACCTCCCGGCAAGTCTCAATCGGGGAATTTTGGCCGGTCAATCAATAAACGTTTTTATTGTTTTGGCCTGTAAACGTTCTATAATAAACCCTTTCCAGTCATGCAAAAAAAAATTTTCCAGAAAAGAGCAAAACTTTACGATTAGGTAACCTTTTTTTCTCTCGGTCGATTGAAAATAGCAAAACATCCCGGATAATTTTTAATTGGCGATTTGTCTCAGCATCCTACCATGATGATCCTTTTTTGATCATAATCGATTTCTTTTATATATAATTTTTCGTCCCAACCGGTTTTGCCGGGGTCGAAGATCAGCAGGTAACCCGTGCTTAATCCCAACCGGTCGAGGTACCTATGCAATTGCTCTTTGCCATCTTCAATGGTGTAATTATCCCGTTTGATCTTAAGTTCAAATGCGAACTCTTGTTTTTTGAATTTTACCAACAAATCGATCCTGCCGTTCCCTACTGCCATTTCCCGCACAATGTCGCCTCCGGCATTAATAATTCTCTGCAAAAACGCCATGAATAGTAAATGATGCGCCGATTCTTTATATTCGTAACGGTCCAACCAGGCCCCACTGTTGCGGCGATAAAATTTTTGAAATTCTTTAATCAATTTGGTTATATCCAGCCCCCCCTGTTCATCTAAAAACCAGGGCTGCCGGATATCATTGGGGATGAATTCTTGCATGGGCGACGCCATGACACGGGGAACGATCTCCGCATAAATAGGATTGGCAAACATCAAGGGCGATGATTGGGCAACGATACCCAAATCCCTTACATAGGCGATATCATCATCCAATATATCGAAGGCTATATTGTCACCATTAATAATCGCCTGGACGATGCGCTTGACCCGGTCTTCTTTTAGCTTATCCACTAAACTATCTAAGTGCGTGTCCCGGCGCAAAATCAACTGCTGCCTGGCCTGGAACAATATTTCACCGGTTATGGGACGGGAAAAGTCATCTTCCAGTATTTTAGAAACGATCTGCCTGGCTAAGGCATTGGTGAGCCAGGGCTGCCCGTCGCTGAGGCGGTAGATTTCAGCCTTGACCTCTTCGGGGAATTCCTGCCCGGTATCCGCGGTATGCTGCTCGAGAAGGCTGTAGACATCTTGTTTTAAAAAATTCCTCAAGACCAGTGAGTCGGATTTTATGTTAAATGGAGAAGCGGTGCCCATGGATTTTTGTCCCTCGCGTATCGCTGCCTTATATTCCCGGACATCCCGGAGACCTACCAAAACGATGGATGCAGGAAAATGAGTGGGCCGGGATTGGGAACCGTCCCGGAACTGACGAAGAACAGAAATAAGCACATTATCCATGAGTGCATCGATTTCATCGATAAAAAGTACGATGGGGTTTTTTTGGCTGAGGGACCATGTTTCCAGGTAAAGTTTTAAATCGATGTGTGTTTTGTCCCTGGGATTTTCAGGCTGGTGATTTTCAGGTAATTGCTGCGTGGCGGCACTGTATATGCTGTCGATAATGACTTCATTGGCTTTCTCTACTGTAATACTGCCGTACCCGGCCCGTTCACATGAGGCGACCAGCGAGATGTATTTTCCTTCACTATTGAGCTTGCGGGCCATGGCGTGGAGATAGGTGGTTTTACCGGTCTGACGCGGGGCATGAAGGGTGAAATAAAATTCCTTTGCTATCAACTCTTCTACCTCTTTTAAGCGCGGCAGCGGGTCTACCATGAAATGCTTGCCCGGAAAGCACAGCCCGGCTGTATTAAACCATCGCGGCCTCTGCTGTTCCTTTACTTTTTTATTTTTCTTCATACTCCTATTTTATCAAAAATTGGTGGTCAAAACAAACCCGTTTCAAATTATAAACGATAAATTATGAATCCCGGGATTCGCGGGGTTTCTAAATTGAAGTCCGTCCCCCCGGGAAAACAAAATTACCCTGTATTTTAGACACGCTGCGCACAAAATTGCCTTGTACTTTAGACATTTCTTGTATGAAATACCCTTGTATTTTGTACATTTCCCGTTTTTTTTAATCTGGATTCGCTCCCGGCATTGCCTCCGGGGGCCTCCCCCATTCAATTGAAGTCGGGGGCATCGGCATACCGAACCTTCAAAAAAGTTTGATCAAAACTTTTGTTGAGCGACGAACTTTTCTCCACGTGAAGCGCCCCTCATGGGCTCCCCGCGCTGCGGGGTTGAAAAAAATGGTCGTTTAGACTATAATACAGGAGGAGGTAAAAATGATTAGAACTATAGCTATAACAGACGCCAAAGCAAAATTGTCGGAATTGGTTAACCGGGTTCTATACAACAAAGAAAAAATATACATATCGAAGAAAGGAAAAAATGTCGCCGCTCTCATCCCTATCGAAGAAATCGAAAAAGATAAAAAAGAAGGTCTGATCTGCGCCAAAGGCGCTTTGTCAGACCTGGGAGATTCAGAAATAGACGAAATGGTCGAGATGATCTATAAAGCAAGAAAAGATGAAAAATCCAGGCAGGTAGATATTTAATGTATTTATTCGATACCGACACCCTTAGTAATATTATTAAAAAACGGCCTTCCGAATATCTCTTGCACAAAATCGAAAATATGCCTATGGACATCCAGTTTACAACTTCGATTAATCTTGGAGAGATTTATTACGGAGCATTCAAGTCCCCCAAAAAAGATAAAATACTGGATGCCTATGAAATGCACGTATTCCCAAAAATCAATATATTATTTTTCGACGACCACAGCGCTAAAATATATGGCAAAACCAAAGCCCTCTTGAAAAAAAAAGGTGTCGGCTGCTGTGAACCCGATTTAAGGATCGCGGCTGTCGCACTTCAACACAAATTGACCTTGATAACAGGAAATACCGCACACTTTAAGTCTATTCCCAAACTAAAAATAGAGAATTGGATCAAATATGAAGAGTAATAGCCCCGGGGGAACGGCGTCCCCAACCTATGAGCCGCTGCACGGCAAAAACTAATAAATTAGCCTTTCCCCTAAAATTCACCGGTAGGGGATTCGATCCGGGAGAAAATAAAATTGCCCTGTATTTTAGACACCTTTTGTATGAAATACCCTTGTATTTTGTACACTTTTTGTATATAATTGCATTGTATTTTATACATAGGAGGTGAAATATGAAACGCCATATCGAAGAAATATTAAAGAATTGGAAAACCGACAGGCAAAGACGGCCCCTACTGGTGCGGGGAGCCAGGCAGGTAGGTAAATCTTATACCGTTAACGAATTCGGGAATAAAGAGTTCGATAATCTCATTACTATCAATTTCGAGTTGGAACCGGAATACAAAGACTGTTTCACCTCCCTGAAACCCGGGGCGATAATAGAAACGATCTCTATTCTTTCAAAAAAAAAAATAACTCCCGGCAAAACCCTCTTATTCTTAGACGAAATCCAGGAATGCCCCAGAGCCATAACAGCCCTGAGATATTTTTATGAACAAATGCCGGAACTTCATGTCATCGCCGCCGGGTCGTTATTGGAATTTTCCCTTTCGCAAGAAAAATCCAGGATGCCCGTGGGCAGGGTGCAGTATCTTTATATGAAGCCCCTTTCTTTTTTAGAATTTCTCGATGCCCTGGGAGAAAATAAATCACGACAAGTTGTCGAAAATATCGACCTTGACAACCTGCCGCAGCCGGTAATCCATGAACACCTTCTTGCCTTGACCAAAAAATATGCTATTTTGGGAGGTATGCCTGCCGTAGTTGAAGAGTATACAGCCAGCGGCGACCTAACAAAATGTCAACAAATTCAAAAGATAATTATCCAAACGTACCGCGACGATTTTGGAAAATATGCCGCCAAAGTTAAACACAAATATATGGAAAAAATATTTTATGCCGTGCCTAAATTGGTAGGTAAAAAGTTCAAATACTCCCATGTTGACAATACGATTCCCTCAAGGGAATTGAAAAATGCTCTCGAACTCCTGGAAAAGGCGGGAGTCCTACATAGAGTAAAGAAAACAGGCGGCAGTGGACTTCCTCTCGAAGCAAATTCCGATGAACGGCATTTTAAAACTACTTTTTTAGATATTGGACTCATGCAGAATATGTGCGGGTTAGATAGAGAGATGCTCTTTAGCGGCGATTTTATGAAAATCAATGCCGGCGCCCTGGCCGAACAGTTTGCCGCCCAGGAACTACTTGCCTACCGGGACCCCTTCCAAGAGAACCGCCTATATTACTGGGCCCGTGAAGCACGCAACAGTAACGCGGAAGTAGACTATCTTGTCCCCTGGAATTCTTATGCCGTGCCGGTAGAAGTGAAATCAGGAAAAACCGGCACTTTACGCAGTATGCATTTATTCCTCGAAAAATACCCGGCCCCGGTAGGGATAAGAATATCACAACAGTTTTTTAATACTACACCGCCGGTAATCTCCATTCCTTTTTATGCTGTAAAAAAAATCCCCCGGCTGATTCAGAACTGCCTATAATTCCAGTATATGAGAAGAAATTAGCCTGCCCCCAACCCCTCTCCTTCGTCGAAAGTCGGTTCACCATATAGTTCTTCTATTTCCCTTTGTTCCGCGGGTGAAATCTCCGGTATCAACATCAGTCTCAACTTCATGAATTCTTTTTTTATTATGTCCGACATTTCTTCTCTTATGATTGTTCTTAGTTGGTCGGTCGATACGCTCAATGTCTCCATTTTAAACTCCTTACCTATTAGTATAATATTACATCAACTTAATGTCAACAACCGGTTCATTCTTTTGAAATTTTTCATCACACTTGATTTTAGAGGACAGGGCAAAATAATACCGCCGGGTTTGTAGAATGGCACTCCTTTTGAAATTCCCGGCGCGGGGGAAAGGGGTAACCTATAAAGAAAGGGCCAGGCGAAAGCCAGCGAGGCTGCCGCAGTACGCCGGGTCGCCGCGGGCGCGATAGGACGCCCGGCAGCCATCGGTGCGGTAGCCCCAGGAGCCGCCGCGTCGGACGCGGCCCGGGCCACTATCCGGCCCTTGCGGGTTTTTGCTTGGACTTTTTTGATAATATTTATCATCAAAGAAATCCGAACACCACTCCCACACATTACCGGCCATATCAAAGCAGCCATAGGGTGAAGCTCCATCAGGAAAACTGCCCACCGGTATCGTTCGATTCAAACTGGATTCATCAGAATTGCACTTACTTTTATCAAAATCATTCCCCCAGGGATAACGCCGTTTATCGGCACCCCGAGCCGCCTTTTCCCATTGGGCCTCCGTGGGCAGTTTAAAACTTAACCCGGTTTCCCTACTTAACCACCCGCAATAAGCAGAGGCATCATGCCAGGACACATTTATCACCGGGCGCTGCCCCCTACCCCAACCTTCAGCATCCGGCTTCTTTGTTCCGGTTTCTTCACAATATGTATCATACAACGCAAAAGTCACCTCATACTTGCCGATCCAGTAGCCATCTAAGTAAACTTTATGCGGAGGCTTCTCATCATCATCGCCATCATTCGCCCCCATAGTGAATTCACCGGCTGGGATATAAATCATTATAATGCCGTCCCCGAAATCCGCCTCCCAAAAGCCTTTATCATTTTTGTATATCTTTTTTGCCTTATCTTTAATCTTTTTTGAGGAAGGATCGGTCATCTTAAAGTTATTCAATTGGAAAATAAATTTGTCAGCTTCGGATTTCATCAAGTCGGTTTCGTTATTTTGGGGGATATCTCTATGCTTATTCAAAAAATCACGCCATTCCATGATCTTAACATTCGTATCCCCCCCTCCTTTCATAAATTCCCTTATTTTCTCAAAATCTGCTTTCATATTTCCTATTTGCTTTTTTTCTATTTCCGCCAGGAGATATTTTACCTCATTCGTTTCCTTTATTTTTCTTGCGCTATTTAAAGAGTAATGCGCTTTTTTCAAATCACCGTTTTTTATATGTCTCTTCACAGAATCTATATATCCCAAGTACTGCTTGTCGGCTTTTATTTCCTTTTCCAATTGGGTGATAAACTTATTGGTATCGGAAACCATCTCTTTTGTATGTGTGCTTTGGGGGGTATTCTTATGGCTGGATAGAAAATTGCGACACTCCCCTATTTTTTTATTTTTATCCGCATCTCCTTTTAAAAATTCATTGAGTCTCTTATAATCATTACTCATGATCTCCCGTTTTTTTTCGGCAATCTTTTCAAAAAGGGCTCTCACTTCAGCATTATCATCTATCTTTTTTGCCTCATCTAAAAATTCGGTGGCTTTATCATAATTGTTCGCCTCGATCAATTCTGTCGCAGATTTGATATATTCTCGATAGGGAGAAGTTTTAGTTTCCAACAGTTGAGGCGTTTCTTGGGGTTGTGTCGATTCCGACGCACTGCCATTTTTCAATGAAGCCATTTCAGTTACCCTTGGCTGAGGCGTTTTTTGGGGTTGTGCCGATTCCTGCGCACTGTCATCGTTTTGCACTTTAGTGGTGGAATCCTGACCGGCACGGCTCCCTTTCCAAATATCGATGGGGTCGATAACCAAAAAGATCGAGGCGGCAGCAGCAAGAATGACGGCAAAAATAATTCTCCAGGTTTTGTTTGTTTTTCGGGGAGGCTTCTTAGATGGACGAGAAACAACGGTTTCGCCTCTAACTACGTCTACTCCCGGGTTAGATTTTTTATTTCTTGTCTCCTCTTGCTTTTTTATCTTCTCAGAAATACTTCTTAGTTCACTTTTGTAATATTCTACTTTGCCGTACCTATCCTCCGCATTTTTAGCCATGGCCTTTTTAATCAGGTCATCCATCTCGATAGGTAAACCTGGGATATTCCTACTGGCATCAGGAATGCTGCCCTCTAAATGGCCGTACATTATTTCAAAATTTGTCCCGCTGTAAGGCGGGGTACCGGTCAACATCTCATACAATATCACTCCAAAAGCATAAATATCCGCCGGGGGGTCCGCGCCGCGGATATCTTTAAACTGCTCCGGCGACATATATAAAGGAGTACCCATTACCATCTCCGTCGAAGTCAATCGGGTATCCGCATACATGTCTTTTGCCAGTCCAAAATCGATCAAAACAGCCTTTCCGCTTTTTTCGATAATGATGTTAGAGGGTTTTACATCCCGGTGCACAATGCCGTTTTTATGAATGACATCGAGAGCGTCCAGAATATCTTCGCAAATAGCGATAGTTTCTTTTATTCCCATGGGAGACCTTTTTTTTATGACCTCTCCCAGGTTTTCACCTTTCACACATTGCATGACGATAAAAGGAATTTCAACATCCGTACTCTCTTCCTTTATCATATCTATGTCGTATATCCTGGCAATATTGGGATGATTGATTTTCTGGTATAATTTCGCCTCATTTATAAACCGTTTTCGTACATTGATGAATTCTTTATCTCTACCTGTAGGATTTCCTTCTTCCAGTCTGCGCGAAATATTATCGAAATCCATTATCTTTAAAGCATGTTCTTCATCCAGGTGCTTATGACGCAGCAAATAGACTTTCGAAAATCCCCCCTGGCCCAGGGGTTTTATAAATTCGTACTTATCCCCCAACCTTTGCAGTACTGCTTCTAACACACTATTGTTGTCCTGTCTTCCTGCTATCATAATCCCGGTTTAATAATACCTCATATCGTTGGATTTTTCAACTACGGGCAAAAACTTTTGATGAGCGATACGATTCTCTCCATGCGAAACGTCCCCCGTTGGCTCCTGCCGCGAAGCGGCTTATCGCCTCCCC
>JAGLSW010000246.1 GCA_023135565.1 Candidatus Aminicenantota bacterium
TAAAGAAGAGACCGTTCTGCGCTTTATCCGATACTTTAAAAAGATCGTATCGGCGGTAATCGAGAACCCCGGGGAAAAGATAGCCGCTGTAGAGATCGTAAGCGAAGCAGAAAAGAATAAACTATTGGTCGAATTTAATGATAGCGAAGAACCATATCCTACGGATAAAACCATCTATCGATTATTTTCAGACCAGGTGGATATGATACCCGGTCATGCAGCGTTAACTTTTTATGATAAAACCGTGACCTATCGTTGTTTCGATGAGCAGGCCAACCGGCTGGCCAATTATTTGCGCCGGGAAAAGGGCGTACAGACCGGTGACAGGATTATCGTTTTAATGGACCGTTCTATCGAGCTTATTATAGTGCTTATGGGCGTGATGAAAGCCGGGGCCGCTTATATACCCATGGACGCCGCGCTGCCGGAAGAACGTATCCGGTTAGTGGTTGAAGACGCAGCGGTAGGCATCGTAGTGTCGCTGCAAAAATATGTTGAAAAGCTCGAAGCGGCACAGCAGCAGGGCGAATTACTGCACACTATTTTGTGTATGGATGACCCGGGGTTCGATTTGAATAATTTTCCTGTCGAAAGGCCGCCGGAGGGGGATGCCGGGGAGCCTGCTTATGTCATGTACACATCCGGTTCATCGGGCATTCCCAAAGGAGTGTTGGTGGAGCACCGCACCATTGTCAATTCGCTGCTGTGGCGCAAGAATAACTATAAATATGCCCCCGGTTATGTTTCCCTGCAGATTCCCCCTTATTTTTTCGACAGTTCCGTAACCGATATATTTACGCCCCTCATGGGCGGCGCCCGCTTAGTGTTGATAACTGGAGCGGACAGGTCTAATCTCGCTGCGCTGGGTAAGATAATCTCCAGGAACAAAGTCAGTCATTTTATCGTAGTGCCGGTATTTTACAATATCTTATTGGAAGAGATCGCTGAGGACCTAACCAGTTTACAAATGATCTGCTGTGCCGGGGAGAATTTTCCCGACGAATTGATACGGAAGCATTTTGAACGGCTGCCCCGGGTGCGTATATTTAACGAATACGGCCCCACCGAGAACAGCGTCAACTCCACAGGCTATGAATTAACGCCCCACAGTCCCAAAGCTCTTATCGGCAAGCCTGCCGGTAATATCTCTGTTTACATCCTGGACCGCTATTTGAATGTATGTCCCATCGGAGTTATGGGCGAAATGTGCCTAAGTGGCGGCAGCGTAGCCCGCGGTTATTTAAACAGTCCCGAATTAACCGCCGAAAAATTTATAACAATCCAGTTAAACAAAAGTTTTGCGGGGGGG
>JAGLSW010000247.1 GCA_023135565.1 Candidatus Aminicenantota bacterium
TTTTTCCAAAACTGAACACTTACGCGGCGCGGGCTTGATTTTTCGGTGAGAATATGTTAAAAGATATTTTACTTTATAAAGTCGGCAAGGTCTATCTATGGAAAAGAATTTAAAAAGCCTGATGATTCCGCGAACATTTTCGATAGAAAACGTCTCCGCCCTGTTCGCGGAAATAAAAGATCTCGACACAGATACCCCCTTACAGATCGATCTCAAAGACATGGAAGATTTCGATTCTTCCGGCATCGCTTTCTTTAACTACCTGAAGAAAAATTTCCCCCACGTCTCCTTCAGCAATGTTCGACCCGCGGTACAAAAAGCCCTGGACCTGTTTGCACCCTGCGGTGAAACGGACGGCCGCGGTCATGGCCACCGTTCCGTGGGCGAAAGACTGACCGCTTTAGGCGGCAGAGCTTTCAAATTCGAGGATTCTTTAAAAAAATTCCTGGTTTTGTTGGTGGATGAAATCTATCACTCTTTCCAATACCTGCTGAAAAGAAGAGGCGTGTATCCCGGGGAAATTCTCAACCAGTTGTACTTTATGGCTTATAATTCGTTTCCTATCGTTACCTTGATCTGTTTCCTCATCGGCATAACGATTTCCATCACCTCCGCGGAACAACTGCGCAGTTTCGGGGCCGATATTTATCTCGCCGACTTAGTAGGTTTCGGCATGGTGCGGGAATTAGTGCCCCTGATGACCGGCATCATCCTGGCCGGTAAAATAGGGGCTTCCATCACCGCCGAAATTTCTTCTATGAAAGTCCTGGAAGAGGTGGACGCTTTAAAAACCATGGGCTTGATACCGGAAAAATTCCTCATGGTGCCGCGGTTGACCGCTATTACTTTAGCTGTTCCCCTGTTAGTGGTGTTAGCGGATTTGGTAGGGATTTTAGGCGGAGTTATCGTAGGCTGGGTAGTATCGGGGATTCCTCCCGGTGTTTTTTTCCGGGAAATGTTTACCGTGGTAGAGTTGTCCGATTTTTTTATCGGCCTGATGAAAACCCTGGTGTTCGGCTGGATCGTAGTGATTAGCAGCGGTTATAAAGGTTTTTCGGTAGAAAGAGGCGCCGTCGGCGTGGGTATTGCCACTACCGAATCGGTGGTGCTGTCGATCTCTTTGATTATCGTTTCCGACTGTGTGTTTGCGCTGTTCTTATATTAAAATGAAAGAAATTATAAAAGTAAAAAATCTCGACGTCGGTTATGGGGACAACGTGGTGCTCGAGAACCTGGATTTCCATATCGACAGGGGGGAAATTACCGTCATCCTGGGTCAGAGCGGCTGCGGCAAATCCACGGTGCTTAAATCTTTAATCGGGCTGCTGCCCCCTTTTGCCGGTGATATTTTTTTCTGGGGCGAAAAGATCGATTATTTTTCCGAAGCTTCTTTGCAGGCGCTCTACAAAAGGATCGGCGTGCTCTACCAGAACAGCGCCCTGCTCAATTCCCTCACCCTCTATGAAAACGTGGCGCTGCCTATCATCATGAAGCATCCCGACCTGCCGGAAGAGATCGAGCGGGAGATGGTTTACACCCGGCTTTCCCAGGTAGGGCTTTTAGAGAACCGCGACAAATTCCCCGCCGAACTTTCCGGCGGCATGAGGAAAAGGGCTGCTTTAGCCAGGGCCATGGTATTGGACCCGGACATCATTTTTTGCGATGAACCTTCAGCCGGGTTAGACCCCATCACCGCCGCGGAGTTGGACAGCCTGATGTTGAATCTCAAAGAGCTTTTCGATATTACTTTTGTAGTGGTTACTCATGAATTACGCTCTATCGAAGCCATTGCCGACAAAGCCATCGTGTTGAAGGACGGCGTCCTTTATTATTTCGGTCCCTACCGGGAACTTTTTTCTTTAGGGGATCGTTATATAAACGAATTTTTCTTAAAGCCCCGCGGCGCGGGGAGCCTATAAGGGGCTGATTATCTCTGCCACTTCGAACCGTTGTACCTGAGCCCGATTCTCGAGGTAGTCCCGGACTATCGTTTCCAGGCCCCAAGAGGACGGCGTCCGCCACCCTATGAGCCGCTTCGCGGCAGAAGCCAACGATGGCCGTTTATTTTGTAGAAAATCGTATCGCTCATAAAAAGTTTTG
>JAGLSW010000248.1 GCA_023135565.1 Candidatus Aminicenantota bacterium
TCAAAACTTTTAATAATTTAGAAGCGAGAAACGCTCACACGCTGCCTCTTGCCGTGAAGCGGCTTATTAGCTGGAAGCGCCGTCCTTACTCGGCTTCTTTAAAGAAATAATGGCCCGGTAAACCATGGCAACCGATACACCTAAAAGCAGCAGCGCACAAAAAGTTAACAGGTAATTCTGAGTGCGCAGGTTTTTCCAGATCAACATCAAAAGCGCAATGTTCGTCATTACATACATAAAATACATGGGATAACGAACAAACCAATTACTCGTTTTCTTGTTGCGCAGATAAATGGTAATGGCCAGCAGCGTCAAAGCGGCTAATAATTGATTGGCGGCTCCAAAAAGAGGCCAGATGGCTTTCCATTGACCGGAAAGAGCCAGACCACCTCCGGCAATTACCGAAATCAAAGTGGCGGCAAAACGGTTAGTCAAAAACTTTTTCTGCTTGCCCGCATTTTTGGCGGCAAAAAATTCCTGGAAACTGAGCCGCGCTAACCGGGTGCCGGTGTCCAACGATGTTAGAGCAAATGCGGAAACCGTCAAGGCGGCAAAAGAAATACCGGTTTTTAAAGGTACGCCCAATTTGGTCATAAAATTTCCGACGCCGCCGGCAAAAAGATTCACGGGGCCGCCGGAACCCATTAATTGTTGATATTCCCCGCGAGTCAATACGGCCACTGTAATCAGGGCAATCACTGCCAGCAGCGATTCGATCAACATGCCGCCGTAACCGATGGGTTTGGCGTCGCTCTCCTTGTCCAATTGCTTGGAAGTAGTGCCCGATGCCACTAAAGCGTGAAACCCGGAGATCGCTCCGCAGGCAACGGTGACAAACAAGATAGGAAATAAATGTCCGATATCCTGGGTAAAACCGCCGTACATTTCCAATTTGATGTCCGGGTTGGTGACGATGATTCCTAAAAACGCCCCGATGAGCAAGATGTAAAGAAGAAATGAATTCAAGTAGTCGCGGGGCTGTAAAAGCACCCAGACCGGGGCAACGGAGGCTACGAAAATATAACCCATCAATATCCAAATCCAGGTGGTGAAGCTCAAATGCAGGGGGAAAGACATCCCCAAATAAATGCACAAAAACAACAGCATAATCCCTATCAACGATCCGGCTATCAGGTTTACTTTTAATCTATAAACACTCATGCCAAAAACTAAGGCCAGGAAAATAAAAAGAGCAGAGGCGGTGGCTACTTCGGGCCGGGCTTCAAAAGTAGTGGCTACGATGACCAGGAAAGCGCCCAAGACCAGTATCAGGGCAGACCAGGCAAAGACTAAGAATAGTTTTTTGCCGAAAGGCCCGATTTGTTCTTCGATTACTTTTCCTATAGATTGGGCTTTGTGGCGTACAGAAGCCACTAAAGCGGCAAAATCATGCACGGCTCCCAAAAAGATGCCGCCTAGGATGATCCACAGGTAGACCGGCCCCCAACCGAAAACCGCGGCGGTTATCGGGCCGATTATGGGCGCGGCTCCGGCAATAGAGGCGAAGTGATGGCCCAGCAGGACCGGCGCTTTTGCCGGTACATAGTCTACGCCGTCTTTCATGGTATGGGCCGGGGTTTTGCGGCTGTTATCCAGGCCGAATTTTTTCGATAGAAACCGCCCATAGAAAAGGTATCCGGCAATAAACAACACCACTGAGATAAGTAAAAGAGAAAGTGCGCTCATTTTTTACTCCTGGTTAGTTCCTTTTAATAATTCTTCTAACAAATCCGAAAGCTTTAATTCTTTTGCCCATTCCTGTAAATAACCTGTGTCAAGGTTATCTCCCTGTACCTTTAAAACGCCTATAACATCCTTCCATTGGCGCTCAGAGACTCCACCTCCCATTTTAAACCACTCAAGCTTACTCAAGATGATATCTTCCGGTGACGAAAGATAATATTCTATGCGGCGGTTTCCTTCGTCCAGTACGCCCGGTTCCCTGCGGTTGAATGCTTGCCGGTCAAAATCTCTATCTTTCAAAACAAAAACATCTATCTTCATCATTGTGCCGAGATGGATAATATTAAATGACGATTTTTTTTCTAAGGCGCTGCAAATCATGTCCTTGTCGATATAATAGTCATTTTGAAGGTATTGATAGAAGTGGTCTACATGACTTCGTTTTATATCGGCTACAATATCTATATCCATTGTAGTCCTGGGTATGCCATGAATAGAACTTGAAAAAGAACCTCCGATATAATAAGCGATTCCTAATTTATCAAAGGAAGTGAGAACAGGAATTAATGCCGGGAATAATTCATGCAGTACCATGCGGATCTCTTTCCAACATATATTTTTTTACTTTCTCCGCCGTGCCGGGACCATAGCAGTTCTTAACAAAGAGTATTTTAATATCCAATTCGCTCAACCCGGTATTTCTTCGCTTCAGAGCTTGTTTAGATAGCGAAATCATCCGCTGTGACATTGCTAACGTTATCTTAAATCTTTCCGCTGCTCCTGCTTTTCTTAACAAATCAACCTGGAGATTTTCTATTTCCAGGGGCGTATCACTGTAATATGATAAATTCTCGATTCTTTTTGCTGCGTTCATATTCCAATTATAGTATAATCGCCTTGAAAGTCAATAGTTTTTTTATGAAGGCTGGATGCAGTAGGCTGAGCGCTGATAGCTGAACACTACGTGCACAGGGTTTTGACTATCTCTTCCACTTCTTCGGTGATTTCGGGGTAGCGGGCTTGTAACGGGGGTGTAAAATCTACACCGAAGATAGTATCCTCAACTATCTCGATGGCGATAATATGAATGTCCTTAGTCACATCCAACTTCATCCTTTTGCCTAACTTTAAAGCAGTGAGAAAATTGACGTCATGCAGGCTGGAAAGATGCATGGTCTCTCTAAAATCAGCGGGAGTAAATTGGTAAAGAGCGCCGGGTACGCCGTCTTTGGTTTTAATGGCGTCTATGAATATGACCTTTTTATACCCCTGGATGAATTCCAAGATCTCGAGGCCGCCAAGATTGATGGTGTGGTATTCGGCATCCTCTATCAAGTCTTTTTTTTCTAAATGATCGGCTAACCTGGGGCCGATACCGTCATCCATCAGGATGTCGTTACCGACGCCTAATACAAGTGTGTGTTTCTTTTTCATGAATATTTCTTGCCTCCGGCGGCCAACTTTTTGAAAAAAGTTGGACAAAAACTTTTGTTAAATCCAACGACCGGGACACTTTCCCGACGTTGTGTAAAGGGTACAAATATTTGCTTATAAAAAGTTTTTGCGGAAGTTTCGCGGTCCAGGGGGCAGTTTTTTCAAAAAGCGCCCCCTGGCTGCCGGGGATCAAGTTAATGAACCCCGGCAGCGGTTATTTTCAAACATAGGAGCTGTTATGCCATTACATGGCGGTAATGAACAACATGCTGTACATATTTCAAGTTCCCACCGCCAGAGGGTTTTTTTTCAAGTTTAGTCTTGAAAAAACGTTATATGTTAGCTATCTCTTCTAACCGTTCGCGTAATGTTGCCTTCGAGATCGCGGAAATTGACAATCATGGGCATCTGTCCGGGTAAACTGTGGGTGGCACAAGAGAAACAAGGATCATAGGCTCTGAATGCCATTTCAACCATGTTCAATATACCCTGATCGACTGTGACGCCTTTCTTGATTAATCCCTGGGCCGCTTTCTTTAAGGACATGCAAATGGGAGCGTTGTTGTTGGTGGTTCCGACGATGATGTTGACTTTAGTAACCAGCCCTCTTTCATCTGTCCAGTAGTGGTGGGTCAGGGTGCCTCTCTGGGCTTCTACGATGCCGATTCCTTCTTTGGGGGTCTTGTCTAACTTAGCACGAAGCTCGGTGCCGGTGATTTCCGGATCGGTAGCTAACTCTAAACACCTTTCGGCTGAGTAAAGCAGCTCTACAAGACGGGCCCAGTGCATGGCTAAAGTAGCATGTACGGGCTTGCCGCCTAAGGTTTCATACATCTTCTCATACTCTTCCTGGGCCAGCGGGGTGGCCATGCCGTCGGCGGCATTGAGACGGGAGAGCGGGGTGGCATGATATACGCCGGAATCTTTACCTTCAACGAAACCTTTCCAGCCTATTTTCTTGAGATAGGGGAACTTCAGGTAGCTCCAGGGTTCGACCCTTTCCTCTACGAAATCACGGTACTCGTTAGGTGAATATTTACAGTGCTCTTTGCCTTCCGGGTCTACGACACGAACTTTTCCTTCATAAAAATTGACTTTGTTGTTGTCGTCTACAAGCCCCATGGAATGAATCTTTAATGAATAGGGGCCGTTGACTATGATGTCTACATACTCTTTGTTTTGCAAGACTACGTCGTTGAAGATTTTTAGGGAGAATTTGCCGAATTCTACGAAGCCTTTGGCGTGCTCTTCGATCTTTTTTCTATCTGCTTCGCTCAAACCTTTCCTGACACCGCCGGGCAAGTTCATGACCACATGGGTCTGGTGACCGCCTAACAAGGCCTGGATTTCCTGGGCTATGCGCCGCTGCGTGAGAACTTCCGTGCCGATTTCTACGCCTACTTTGTTGATTACGCCTAACACATTTCTTTCGGCGGGGTCGGCTGTGGGCCCGACTACGAAATCAGGGGCTGCCAGGGCATAAAAATGAGCGATGTGGCTGTGAATAAAGTGGGCCATGTAAAATAGTTCCCGGAGTTTTCTGGCTGTGGGCGGGGGTTCTACTCCGAATACGGCGTCGGCGGCTTTACCCGATGCCATGTGATGACAGCCGGGACAGACGCCGCAGATTTTGGTTACGATCTGGGAAAGTTCCTCTACGGGGCGCCCTTCACAGAACTTCTCAAAGCCCCGCAGTTCGGGAACTTGAAAATATACATTGTCCACGTCACCGGCATCATTACAGAATATCTCGATTTTTCCGTGACCTTCGAGCCGGGTGATCGGATCTATTGTGTAGCGCTTCATGTTAACTTCCTCCTTAACATAGAACCGGGCAGGCTGAAACGATAAAAAGTGCCGGCCGGGTCGTCGATTTGTGCGACGATTTTTGCGATCTCTTCCTCGTCATCGGCATCGATCATGGTGGCTATGGCCGACATCATCTTGGCTCCGGGATCGGGAACGTCGGGGGGCGGTCCATAACAACCGCGGCAGGGGGCGTTGCCTTCGATGCACCTGACACCGCAGCCGCCGCGGGTGGCGGGGCCCATACAAATGACGCCCTGCTCTAAGAAACAGGTTTCACCGTCATCCTGGATTTCCCAGGGCCGGTAGAACTTTTTGATGAGTTTGTTGTCGGACTTCTTCCGTTTGCATTCGTCGCATTGGGCTTTGTCTAAAGCGCCGACTACCGAGCCTTTGGGAGGAAGCTCCGCGCCGCTGACGATAGCCATAAAAACTTCGACGAGGCGTTCGGTCTGGGGGGGACAGCCGGGGAGATAATAGTCTACATCCACTACCTGGTCCAGTGTGCGCACATCATTATAGAATTCGGGTAATTTCAATTTTCCTTCGGGTACTTCGTGTTCGGGTTGGGGCCTGATTTTGTCGGGGTTAACGGTGGACTCGGTTTCGTCGTAAATGCGCTTGAAAAGCTCATCTTTAGTGGTAAAATTGGCCAGTCCGGGTATGCCGCCCATATGAGCGCAGGAGCCGTATGCTACCAGCACTTTGGTCTTTTGACGCAGCAATTTGGCGAGATGTTCGTTCTCGCTGTTGCGCACTGCGCCGTTAAAAAGTGTTACGTCGATATGGCCGTCGGGCATGGCTTCCACGTCCTTGTACTTGATGTCCAGGGCGATGGGCCAGAAAACTAAGTCGGCTGCGGCTACTACATCGAATAACTTTTCATGCACATCCAATACCGAGACACAGCAGCCGCCGCAGGCTGCACCCCAGTATACTGCAAGTTTTATTTTGGGTTTTTCTTCTTTTGCCATAATTTGCCTCCGTTTACGTGTAGGTTGTCATTACTTCTTTGACTTTGCTGGGTCCGAGGCCGCGGACGGTTTCCGTCATATCATCTATCAGTTCGGCAAACTGCTTGCCTTCACTGGCGCTGATCCACTCCAAACGCAGCCGGTCTTTTTCGATTCCTAACTGCTGGATGTATTTCTGCAGCAGGTGATAACGCCGTAGGCATTTGTAATTTCCTTCGTGATAGTGACAGTCCCCGGGGTGACAGCCGCAGATGAGAACTCCGTCAGCGCCTTCCGTGAATGCTTTAATCACAAAGGTGGGTTCGATCCTGCCGGAACACATCACCCGGATAATGCGGACGTTAGAGGCGTATTTTATCCGCGATGTACCTGCTAAATCAGCACCGGTGTAAGAACACCAGTTGCATAAAAACGAAACTATTGTCGGTTCAAAACTCATGGTACTATACCTCCAGGGACATCAGACCCTCGATTTGGGAGAGAATCTGTACGTCTGTAAAATGCTTGCTGCGAATAGCTCCCGTGGGACAGGCGGAACCGCAGGTGCCGCACCCTTTACACAGGGCTTCATTCACAATGGAAACGTTCTTCTCTTCATCGTAACCGATTGCTGTGTAAGGGCATACCTTGATACAGGTCTGACAACCGCAGCAGATATCTTCATTCACTTCCGCTGTGGTGACTTCTACTTCTACGGAACCCTGGGAAATACTGGCCAGGATGCGGGCTGCCGCTGCTTTGGCCTGGGAAACGGAGTCGGGGATATCTTTGGGGCTGACGCAGTTGCCGACGATATACACGCCGTCGGTGGTGGTGGCTACGGGGTCTAATTTGGGGTGTTTTTCGATAAAGAAGTCATTGCCGCACATGCTGACGCCTACTAAGTGAGCGACGTCTTTGGCATCATCATGGGCTTCCGTGCCTGTCATCAGGATAACCATATCGGCGGGTACTTCGATGTCTTCGCCGGAAAGGGCTTCGTGCATGTCGATGACCATGTCGCAGTCGTCGCCGGCGGCTGCTTTTTTCACAGTGGGCAGGTCGCCTTTTTCAAACTTCAGGAACAAAACGTCTTTGCGGGAGGTCTGCGTATATAACTCTTCGCAGCCTTTGGCAAAAGCTCTCATGTCGGTGTAAAGATCGAAAATGTTGGCTTCGGGGAGTATGGAGCGTGCCTGGTTGGCAAACTTTAAGGCGTTCATACAGCAGATGCGGGAACAATATTCGTGGTAATCCGGGTTGCGGCTGCCGACACAGTGGATGATGGCCACATTCTTCGGGAGCTTGCCGGTTTTAGTTTCTACTTTGCCGATTTTCAACATCTTTTCGAATTCCATGGCAGTGACTACATTGGGGAGTTTGCCGTAACCATACCGGTCGATAACCGCGGGATCGAAATTCTTAAGACCGGTGGCAACTACGATATTGCCGATCTTTTTCTCAACTTCTTTTCCTTTCTTTTCTATTTTGGCGTCGAAATTCCCTACGTAACCGGAAATGTCTGTGACTTTCGATTCTAAGAAAATTTCGATATTTTTATGGTTTTGCACTTGTTCGATCAAGGGGTCTAATACCTGGGCGGCGCTGTTCATGTAAGGGGCGAGCAGGTCTATTTCGGCAGCATAACCGCCTAAGGCGCCGCTGCGCTCGATGAGGTAAACTTGCTTCCCGGAACCGGCGATTTCTAAAGCCGCGGCAAGCCCGGCGATACCGCCGCCGAGAACCAGGGTGGCAGGGTCGATATCAACCGACCGTTTATCTAAAGGATCATGATAAAGCACCCTGTTAATAGCTGCCGTAATCAACGATTTAGACTTCTTAGTGGCCTTATCCCTATCGGTATGAACCCAGGAGACATGCTCGCGGATATTGGCCATTTCGAAGAGGTAAGGGTTGATTCCTGCGTTTTCTAAGGCTTTACGGAAAGTCATTTCGTGCATGCGGGGGGAACAAGCAGCTACCACTACGCGGTTTAGTTTATGCTCTTTGATATCGCTGACAATCAGATCCTGGCCGGGATCGGAGCACATGTATTTGTAGTTTTTGGCAACTACCACGTTAGGCAGTTTGCCCATCTCTTCCGCCACGGCCTCCACATCTACCATTTTGGCAATGTTGGAGCCGCACCAACACACATATATTCCTATTCTTGCTTCTTCCATTATAATCTCCTTTTATATTTAGTCATGGCGGCTCTACCTGTTCTTTTGCAGGGCCAGCGTGGATTTCTTCAGGTTGGCAAAAAAGATAGCCAGGGGGCGGTAAACAAGGTGAGACCATTTGGAAAAAGCAACAAAGGTAACTACCATGGGGACTTCGAAAGCAAGGTGCAGGGCGTAGGTGTAGTAGGTGAGGTGAGCCATGCCGTTGATCCTGAAAATATGGATCAAAATACCGGTGATGGCAATCATAAACAATAAGAATAACCAGATCCAATCACTGTGATGGGAAAATTTGAATTTCCGGTCTTTTTTCCTGGCTCTGCCGATCATGAAGTACAGGGAGCCGAAAATTAGCCCGGCAGTGATGATGTAACCGATCCAGCGCTGCGGGTGGGTGATGGGATGAATGGTGTCGGTCTGGAACCAACCTAAGAATAAAACGATCAAACTGAACATGGCCATGTAACTCAACATCAAGAAAAGGTGGGCGAACCAGTAGAGTTTTCCTTCGCACTTGCGGAAACTCCACTGGGTGAAAAAATTCCAGATGGCAAGCCATACTTCCTTGAAATACAAGTGGATGGGAATTTTCACACTTTTGTCTTTTATAACCACTTTGATGAACATGTTGAGCATGTTGCTGAGCAAGAAAAAGGAGAGCACAGCTAACATGATGTGGTCAGCCAGCTCGATAACGTGAACCGGGGCAAAACTGTTTAACTGCACGTTGGCCGGGTCGCTGAGCAGCGGGATTTTGGCAAAAATGAAAAAAACCGCCAGGACAGCGAAAAACAGGAACGATACTACGGCGAGGTGCAGGGGTTTGGAACGGTATAACTTGCCGGAAAGACCGGTCCAGTCATAAACCGATGTCAACCAGCGCCGCAGCGCCATCATCATTTCACCGGGATTGGCGTCCCTGGGACAGGTGTCGCTGCAGTCGCCGCAGTAATAACAAAGCCAGGGTTCGACGCCGGCTGCCAGTTTGTCTTTCAAACCCATTTGCATGCTCCTGATCCCTTTGCGGGGGAACATAGAACCCTGCTCCGTTAAAGGACAGACAGCCGTACAGTTACCGCAGTGAAAGCAGGCATTCCAGTCTTTTTTCTTGACGCCGTAGCTTTCCAGTTCTTTCATTAAATTAGGATCGACTCGTTGGCTCATTTTTTCGCCTCCTCTAACGTAGAGAGTTCTTTTGCCCGGGCCTCGATTTTTTGTAGGGGGATATCTTTGATATTTCCCCGGATTTTCCCTTTTATTTGGCTCTGTAAGGCCCGGGCCGCGGCAGCGGATCCCTGGGCTACGGTATCGGGAATATCTTTGGGTCCCTGGCAAACGCCGGCTATGGTAATACCGCCGCTGAAGGTATTCACCGGGTCGAACTTGCTGTCGGCTTCCCTGAACCAACCTTCTTCGGTTTGGGAAATACCGAGCATCTTAGCGATTTCAGCGGCATCCTGCCTGGGTTCCAACCCTACGGCAAGAATGACCATATCGACTTCTTCTTCTATCAATTTGTCTTCTATCATATCTTCACTGCGCAGGAGCAGTTTTCCATTATTTCCTTCAACTTTTGCGGTGCGTCCTTGTATTATGTTGACGCCTTCGCTTTTGATGCGTTCGTAGAATTCCTCGTAGCCCTTGCCGAAAGCTCTCATGTCGATATAATATTCGCTCACTTTCGCAGACGGCAGCTTCTCTTTGATGAGATGGGCCAGTTTTAAGGAATACATGCAGCAGACGCGGGAACAATACTTGTGATAATTCTCGTCCCTGCTGCCTACGCAGTGGATCAGGGCCACGCTTTCGGGAGCGGTGCCTACTTTGGGAAAAACATAGTTGCCTTTTTTATCCAGGGTTCTCAGGTAGATTTCTCCAGCGGTGGGTCCGGCGGCATTGACTACCCGTTCAAACTCTAAGGAAGTTAACACGTTAGCGTGTTGTCCATAGCCGAACCTTTCTACCTTTTTGGCGTCGAAGACCTGGAAACCGGTGGCTACTATGATATTCCCGGCTGTGACTTCTACTGTCTCATCTTTTTCATCTAAGTTGATGCAGTTTTCCACCGGGCAGTTTTTGACGCATACGCCGCATTTGCCGTTTTTTACGTAGAGGCAGCTGTCGGCGTCGATTAAGTACTTGTTGGGCACGGCCTGGGGGAAAGGAATGTAGATAGCTCTGCGCGTCGAAATACCGGCGTCGAACTCCGATGGAGCGCGGCCGGGACATTTCTCGGCGCAGTTGCCGCAGCCGATGCAGGTGGACAGGTTAACGCGGCGGGCTTTTTTAAGGATTTTGACCTTAAAATTTCCCGGTTTGCCGCTGACGCCGCTGACTTCGCAGTAGCTCATCAACTCGATGTTGGGATGTTGGCCTATTTCCACCATTTTAGGTGTCAAAATACAGGCGGCGCAGTCCAGGGTAGGGAAAGTCTTGTCGAACATGGCCATATGACCGCCGATGGTGCCGGTTTTTTCGATTAAGTAGACTTTCCGGCCGGAATCGGCGATTTCGAGGGCAGCTTGTATACCGGCAATACCGGCGCCGATAATCACGGTGTCCTGGTTGACGTCCGTTTCCTCCGGGACAGCCGCCATCCCGAATGTGACGCCTTTAAGAGCGCAGGCGATAACGCCTTTGGCCCGGTCCGTATCAGCCCCGCTTACAGCACCGTATTCCCTGAAGCCGGCCAGTATAATGTCACCGGGGTCGTTCCCGGCAGCGGCCATAGCCCTGGCAAACACCGGTTTAACCATACCCGGCATATCACCGGCGATTACCATGCGCTCGAGTTTAAACTCTTTGATTTTGGCAGCGATGGCTTCGGGGTCGGTTATGGGGAGGCGGGACGGAGACCAGGTAACAGCAGCGTCGGGATTGTTTTCGGCATAAGCCATTAATTCCGCGGTGTCGATTGCATCTGATTTTCCGTTAAAATCGTCGCAAAAATAGATGCCTGTTAATCCTTTTTGTTCCATATGAGGTAACCTCCATCTATGAAATTTAGTAATTTATTTACTGCTATTTTATTATAGACTGTTGGACTGTTTATTTTGCGCATTCCAAAACATGTAAAGAATTTGTTATGATTTATAACTATTTGCATGAATGCATATTATCATATTAAATCGAGTAAAATGCAAATCTTTTCAAAAAAAAATTTATTTTTTAACTATATTTTTTAACAAAATATCATTGTTTATAGGCGTTATAAGACAAAATTCAAAAAATTAAAAAATATTTTTAACAAAAAGAAGGGCAGCGCCCGCGGGCAAAATGAGAAGTAAGAAAAAGGAATAAAAGTTGACCTTTTTACTCATTTTTTGCGTTTTATGTTTAGTTAATAACGAAATGAAACTATACTGCTATTTGTACCGGTTCCCGCACATGCAGCACTTCCCCGATGTCGCCCTGTTTCAGACCATGTTCGCTAATATCGTGTGTCAGGACTACTGTATCTAATTCACCGATCATTTTATACCTCCGAACCATTTTTAAAGAGGATACGCGGTCACAAAACGCCGACTCAGCAAAACTCTTGCCGACAAAGTAACAAAGTAACGCACCGCCCCCAATTTTTTATCAAACCAGTAAATTAAGTTATAATGAGTCGTACCGGGTGGGGAGCATGAGTTTTGGACGATTTAGCCAAGTTTTCTCCAAAAAATGCATTGTAACACTGTCAATAATATATATTGTGGGTTTTAATCATTATTTAAGTGAAAAATTGGGAAAACTCCTGATAGCCCCTTGACAGAAAAGTTTTTTTGGTTGATAATACTATTGGCTGGTGAAATGGAAGCGGATTTTGCTGGAGAGCAGCCCGCCAGGAATAACCGGTTGGCCTCCGACGGATATTTGTTCAAGGGAGTTAATAAACTCACTACCTGCCTATTTAAGTCTTCCGACTTATACGAATATCCAGAGATGCCCCATTCCTAATAAAACTCATTCTTGCAGAAGGCAAGAAACAAAATAAATATAGGAACAACTTTTCAAATTTACGTTGTCCAATACAGAGTGGTTTAATGCTTCGGAATTTGTATCATGTAAGCCTTTCGGAGTTCTGCTTTTTTTGACATGATTAACTGGAATATTTGTTGGATTTAAATTTAGGAGGTGTAACTGTGAGTAATTCGTTACATTTGAAACGAGCAATCCAAAAGGTTTTTCCCAGAGAAAACAATGGGCTTCTTTTGTACCTTTTCTCTGCTCACTTCATTATGTTGAGCAATATTCTTTATTTAGTGGTACTGCATAAGAGTGTATTACCGATCGCACTCCAAGGTCCCGTCACCAGTCCTCTTATTAGGGCGGCTCACAGCTTCGCCTATGCTATCTTTTTGGCCTTTTGCAGCCAGGGTACAAATCCACAAAACAGCTTCTCCCGCACTAAAAAAGGAATACAAATCGGTGTTGCCGGGGCTTTTGTACTCGTGATTCTATCTACAATATCCCCTTCCATCTCAAGCATAGGGGTGATAGGGGAATATATTTTGCCACTGCTGTTTTTTTGTGCTCTCATTTTCGGAGCATATGGTGACGCCATGGCTACTCCAGCTTTGCTAGGAATAATAGCTTCAACAGGTGAGAAAAAAGGGCCGAAATATGTGGGATATTTCTGGATAAGCATCTCCTTCTCCTACATCTATGCCCCCTTATTAGCAAACCATTTCCTTTCTCTTATCAAACAAGATCAATTTTTTCGCATATTCCCTTTTGCCTTTGATTTGCTGCTCTCTTTGTCTGCTCTTGTTATATTTCCCGTTGCATTCAGCCGACTTGAAAAAGCAAAGCCACCTATTCAGCCCCCCAAGGCCAGGACTTCCAATAAAAAAGCAGTTGCGTCAACTGTTTTTACAGATCTGTTTAAGATTTTAATATCCGAAAAGCCTCTTCGAATTTGTGTGCTTATATTAGCCGCCAACCAATTTGCTTTCAATTCTCTAAAAACTGCCTCACAAGAACTAAGTCGCCCGTGGAATCATCTTGGATTAACTGGTAACGCCATAATGTTCTTCATTACCTCATTGTTGGTCGCGATGTGGTGGAAAAAATCAAAAAATACAGAGGAGAAAACTCGAACAATAGTACTCACCTCTTTGTGGATGATCCTGGCTGTAGGTTTCCTGGTGATTGTTCTGAATAAGTCACCCACAACAGGTGCAGGTATTATGTTGCTCTTTGGGCCTTTTAGTGCAATCCTTTATACTGGAATCAATATTTATTATACCCAATTTTTGATACTAAAAGGGGAAAGCAAGCTGGGAGCCCGCCTAGGAATGTTTTCCTCATTGTATCGTTTTTTTGGTAGTATCGGTTATTTAGTTACAGCATTAATTTCAATGGTTCATGTTCATATTGCCAGTCAATTACCAGAACCAATTCTCGCCTTTCTTATAAACAGCTTGCCTGTAATGTTAGTGATACTGTATTTCACCAGAGCTACAAAAAAAACTATAGGAGGAAATAATGTTTGAAGAATCTACTTATGAAGAAGAAATCAAAAAAATTATCCGCTATACGGAAAAAATAATAGACCCCGGAGAGGAAAAGGTATTCAAGAAAATGACAGTTGTTATTGCCGACCTTGTGGGGTCTACATCAGCCAAAGACAGCTTTGGTCACAGCAAAGGTATGAACCGCTGCCTGTTACATAACCAAATCGCTGCCGAAATATTCAAAAAATTTAACGGCAAAGTGATCAAATTTATCGGTGACTCAATCCTGGCCACTTTTTCGGAAAGTTTAGACGCGGTATATGCCTCAATCATGTTCAGAACAGTACTTGAGAGAATTAAACTTCCTGCGGATGAGTTAAAGGTGCCCCTGGAAACCCGTATCTCGATAACTTCCGGGTCGGTTCAAGAGCTTGTATCTGGATTAAATTATGATATTGCTGGAAAAGTAGTTGATAAAGCGGCCCGTCTTCAGAAAGTAGCGGATCCGGGCCAGATACTGGCAGAATTCAGCGTTGTAGAGAAAATAGAAATTATGTTAAAAGAAAAAATTCCTTTTATAAAAATTCCAGAACACCATGATATTTGTTCACTCCATTTAGAAGGATTAAGAGAGGAGACAAGAGTCATAGAGATTACGACATCAGACAAACCTTTCGGAAATCCACCCTCAGAGAGAGGACATTATATTTCTAAACTTTTGGATGCGATATCCTCATGCAACCTACGCATCTTGTTGTCGGTAAGAAATATGAAAAGCAGGAAAAATAGGAGAGATATCGGCATGCTTCAAGACCATCTGGTTGAAGCCCAAAGTAGAGGGGTAGACGTGCGTATCCTTCATAACGGTTGGGATGCCGACAGCTTGCAAACTGCAGCAGAACTCGAGAGTATGGGGTTAGTAGTTAAGTTCTGCGAAAAACAGTTAGATTCCTCTGTCAATATCGTGGATAAGAACATCGTTATATTTAGATCAAAAAAGCATGATCGGTTTTTTTCCAAAAATACGTATTGGAAAATGCATTCATACCATGTTAATACAGCATTATCCGCCGATTTCGATAAACGTTGGTTAGAAGCAATCACTCCACGCCTGCAATTAGCAGACATATTGAACAGGAATTTTAAAAATTGCCGCTTTGGAATTGATCGAGACGAAATTGAAGCATATACCCATGAAAGATTTGGAATAAAGAAGGGAGCTTTCCTCAATAGTTGTTTAGAGCTTTTAGGTTTTATTAGGAAGATACGATATATTTTTGTATTAGGAAAACCAGGAACAGGCAAAAGTAGTATCAGGAAGAGGCTGGCCCGAGATTTAAAGACCCAAATGGGTGCAAAGACAAATGAAACCGATGACTATGACCGTTTAAAAAAGATGTGTGAAGCTGATTTAAATAACGAGAGATTTATCCCTCAAGATAGAGGTGGTTTTTTGGTAAAAGACCCTACGGTACTTACAGATGTGCTTGAGAATATCTCCTCTGATTGTCTATCTTCCACCGATGTACATATAACTTGGATAATCGAATTTGCCCGCGATCAATATACGAAAGCATTCGCTTCGTTTGATAAAAAAGTCTTAGATAAAGCAGTCGTCGTTCATGCTACTTGCGGAAAAGAGCTGATGTATAAAAGACTCGAAGAAAGATCAAATTTAGGGGGGGCGAGTGTATCAAGAGAAGTGATCGAGAAGTTCTATAGCAAAGATGACGCTGCTGTTGTCTGTACAAAAATTAGAATGCCTTATATTGAAGTCGACAACAATGCCCCATTAAACGATCTTAATGGTAAAGTGGAAAATATAATTCAATGGCTGAGATCAATATCCAATTCTATATATAGTTGATGTAAGATGATTGAGAGTGTCTGTAGAAAAATGACAGGAAAATTTCCCCTGTCCCTCATTACCGTTCATGGAATCGTGGTTCAGCCAGTAGAGGCATTCCCCGATTAGAGCTAAAAAATATGACTGTACACAACCAAGACGAGCCGATTCCCAGAAGATAAAAAGGTACAGGATAAATAAAAGCAATCTCAATAATCGAAACATAGCTAATAGTGTAGTCGTGTGACGACAAAAAATGGCCGGGACGTTTCAAAACAAAAATTCCCGGAAGTAAAATATTAACTTACTGGTAGTTTCCCGGATGACTTCTAAAACTGGATAATATAACATTATCAAGTAACTAACTGTGTATGTGAGTGTGTCACCTAATGGTGCATTTAAATAAATTTAATCCAAATAATTGGAATAATCCACTACCGCCAAATTCGGCTAAAACACACACTATAACTTACTATACTGGTTTGATTGCGCTTCTTAAAAAAAATCTTACTACTCAGGTAAACGGATTCTCAACCCCGTACGCACGGGGAGGCGATGAG
>JAGLSW010000249.1 GCA_023135565.1 Candidatus Aminicenantota bacterium
CATTGAGATGAAACAGTATCCGGGATAATCCACGAGTAGGAGCCGCTATTTACCGTTGAAGAAATAATCTCCGACCAATTAGCACCTTTGTCTGAAGAGTATTCTATCTTTACATTGCCGACATTGCCGGTTGAGGTCCATGTTATATTTTGAGTAGAATCCACCTCGAACAATTCACCGCCATCCGGTGAGACGATCGATATCGTTGGTTCCGGAATTATGGAAAACGGTGCATCGCTCACATCTACAGGCCCCCCCCCGGTTCCGCTAATTTTAAGTAGACATTGAGATGAAACAGTATCCGGGATTTGCCATAAGTTAAAACCGTCATTTTCGGTGCTTGGCATTATTTCCGCCCAGTCTGAACCGCTGTTTGTGGAGAACTCTAATTTTACATTTGAGATATTCCCGACAGTAGACCAGGTGATACCTTTTTTAGACCTAACCTCTAACGACTCGCCTCCATTGGGTGAGGAGAGAGAGAGCGAAGGCTGCGGTACTATTGAGAATGCGAAATTGTTAATACTTGCGGGATTCCCGTCCAATTCGCTAATCCTGATCCGGCATTCAGCAGAAATCGTATCGGGAATTGTCCAGGAATATATCCCAATGTTGGCCATTGATGTCACTATGTCCACCCAACTACTTCCATTATCGGTAGAATATTCGATCTTAACATCGCTCACATCTCCAATAGTTGACCAGGTAATATTATGAGATGAGCCGACTTCAAAACTTTCACCCCCGGTTGGGGACGTTATGGTAATGGCAGGCACAGGCACAATCGAAAATAATTGATTACTTGTATCGGTCAGGCTGCCGGCTATTTCACTTATTCTTATAAGACACTGCGCCGATACGGTATCCGGTATTGTCCAGGGATGCATTCCGTCGTTCATTGTTGAAACGACAATCTCCGTCCAGGTTGAACCACTATCTGGGGAATACTCAATATTCACATCTCCGACAGGTCCCACGGTATTCCAGGTGATATTTTGCAGTGAACCGACTTCAAAACTCTCATCGCCATCAGGATATGTAACCTGGATATAAAATAAAGACAGTGTCGCGGCGGATACCTCCGGGCAATCCTCACTTATGACTTCATTCTGATTGTTTGCGTGAGGATCGGTTACACCTTGAACGATAAAGTAATAAGTCGTTCCCGGGTTCAGACCTGTTACGGTCATCGAAGAAACGGTTTTATCTATTGTCGTATTATAGTGAGTATAAGGCCCTCCTTGAGTTGTGCTGAAGTATATGCTATAACCTCCGGGATCCTGGATATAGGTAATCGGAGACCAATTTAATAGAATGGAATCGGCAGATAATGGAGAGGCTGTTACGTTAAGAGGAGCAATGGTTTGCGTGTTCTCCCAATCGGAATCTTTTTCATTCAAAAATATTCGTAAGGTTTCATTGTCGGTATAAAGAGCATTATAACCAATATCAGTCCACAATTCTCCCAAACCTGTCAAGTTGGATAAAGCGATAGGGATATTACCGCTAAGTTTATTGGACTGGAGTTTAAGTTCCCTCAAATTAGAAAGATAAGAAAGTTCCGCCGGTATATTTCCTGACAAACTATTGTCATTTAGATAAAGACTGATTAAACTTGTTAAGTTACTAAATTCAACAGGTATACCACCTGAAAGCTGGTTCGATTGCAACGACAATGAGTTTAAGTTGGAGAGATTCCCAAGCTCTGCCGGTATGCTTCCAGATAGGTTATTGTCGGACATCAAAAGCGAGATTAGATTGGACAGGTTTCCAAGCGAAGGTGGGATCGTCCCGGTAAAACTATTATTAAAGAGGAATAGCCCTTGTAGATTTGAAAGATTCCCCATCCATAGAGGTATATTACCGTTAAGATTATTTTGATGTAAAGCAAGGCTTCTTAAATTAGAAAGATTCTCTAATTCTACAGGGATGGTGCCTGTAAGCTGATTATCATAAAGATAAAGGTATGACAGATTCGAGAGATTACCTAAAGCGGGAGGGATAGAACCCACCAGTTGATTGGATTCAAGATGAAGAAAAAGCAAATTTGAGAGGTTACCAATCGAACCAGGAATAGCACCGGTGATCTGATTGCGTGCAAGGTCAAGGGTATTCAATTTAGATAGATTACCTATAGAATCGGGTATAATGCCTGCCAGGTTATTATCTGAAAGCTCTATACGTTCCACGTCCCAATAAGCTACCACAATGACCCCATACCAAGTATATTCTGTCCCCGGCATGGCAAATCCGTCGGAATGTAAGGGAGGCGTTTTCCAGCCACTGTTATTTGCCCAGTTATCGCCATTGGTGCTGTTATATAGATCAACCAGGGCTATACGCTCTATTTCAGAAATTTGTTGAGAGGGAGGGTAGTCTATGGTAAAATAATTACTTTGAGCTGACGGCTCTCCATCGATTTCGCTAACCCTTAAATAACAAATTTGAGCAGGATCATGAGGAACCGACCAGGGATGAATACCGTCATTCTCAGTGGAAGCAGCGATTTCTTTCCAGGTAAAACCGCTATTTGTGGTATACTCGATTTTAACATTGCCACTTACATATTCACTGGTCCAGGTAATATAGCGATAGGAACGGGCAGGCCAGATATCCCCTCCGTTAGGCGATGTGACTGTAATACGCGGTGTTTCATTGATAATTGTAAAAGCCCCATCGCTTGTATCTAAAGGTACCCCACCTGACTGGCTAATCCTGACTAGGCATTGGTTCGACTGCACATGTGGGATGGTCCAGGGATGAGAACCGTCATTTTCATTTGTATAAAGGATTAAATTCCAACTGGAGCCATTATCCGTCGAATAATCTAACTGTAATGTTCCCATGGGGCCATGGCTGATCCAGGTAATATCTACCGTAGAACCGGCATACCAGGTTTCCCCGCCATTAGGAGAAGTGACAACTATTAATTGTATAGGTAAAACAATAGAAAACACATTGTCGCTCGTATCCATGAAAGAAGTTCCTCCATATCCGAGCCTGATTTTACATTGATTCGAGGCGTCATAAGGTATAGACCAGGCATAAGAGCCGTCATTTTCGGTGGATGATGTAATTGTCTCCCAGGTATTTCCATTATCTGGCGAATATTCGATCTTAATATTTCCCGATAATCCATAACTCGTCCAGGTAATATCATGGATAGAATTCACTTCCCAGGTTTCGCCACCATTCGGCGATATTAAATGAATTGCAGCGGCGGACGTAGTGGATGCAGATAATTCTTCACTGTATTCGCTGTCGATAACGTTTGAATTATACGCACTGGATTCGGTTCTTGTTTGGACGACAAAATAATAGTTAGTACCGGGCGAGAGTCCCGTGACTTGCATCGAGGTAACCGTTTTATCTCCGGTAGATGCAAAGAACGTATATGGCCCCCCTGATGTAGTGCTGTGATAAACCCTATAACCACCCGGCTGTCCTGTATAAAGAATAGAATTCCACTCCAGTGTAATATGATAATTTGATAATTCGACAGCATTCAGACCAGTGGAGGCTATTGTTTGTGTGTTCTCCCAGTCCGGGTCTTTACTATTAAGAAACGAACGGACATCTTCATCGTTGGTGTACAACCCGTTATAACCGATATTGGTTTGTCCCAACCCTGTTAAATTGGTCAGGTTTACAGGTATTTCTCCAACTAAATTATTCCCGGAGATAAGAAGGGACCATAAATTGGTCGCATTTCCTAACTCAGCAGGAATATTGCCGGTTAAATGATTGTTATAAAGACTAACAAACCCAAGGTCTTTAATATTGCCTACTTCCGGTGGTATCGTACCCACCAGGTTATTATTATCTAAATTTATGCTTGTCACAACACCTTCATAACTGCAAGAAACACCATACCAGGTGTCTTCCGTACCCTTGATGGCAAAACCGTCCGGTTCGAGTTCTCCATCCTTCCAGCCGCTGTTATCCGCCCAACTATCCCCATTGGTACTGTTGTAGAGGGCGATCAAAGCTTCCCTTTGAATTGTCTGTATTCCTACTTCCGGTATACCGGCGCCTGATAAATTTATCTCGTATGGATTCTCATTGGTGTCATTGTTAACGATTGAGATTTTCGCGGATTTTATCCCTTCGGATGTGGGAATAAAATGTATTCGGAAAATTTGTCCGTCTCCGGGAACAAGAACAGAAGGCGGCTGCTGAACCACGATAAATTGATCGCTGTCCGGCCCTTCAATTTCAATAGGGGATGACCCGGGTAATTCCAAATCGACTATTCCTTCATTTTCAATCACCCAGAGAATTTGCTTATAGTAACCCATTTTAATATTTCCGAAATCATAGCTGCTTCCATTAGCCATTTCTTCGCCGTTAAGCGGCCCATCTTTGATTTTTATTTCAGGTTCCGGGGGAACATAGTAATATACGATACCTGTAAGATCATGGTCTATAGTAAGTTGAACAGTCTGGTTGAGGTATTCGACTCCATTGATAACCCACTTAATAAAATTGTTATCGTTATAAGTGGGAGAAGCTGTTAAGGTAACCTCTGTTCCCAGGGTGTAGATCCGGTTGAAAGTAGTATTCCCATCCCCGCTGTTGTTTAAATCGTCGGGAGTAACCGTGAGCGGGATACCGGTGATATCCCCGGACTGTACCGACAGCGTGCAGGTATCGGTAACATTTATTATAAATCCCTGTGAAAATCCGGATACTTTTCCGGTATCGACGGAACACCGAGCCTGTGCTCTCACAGTATATGTTCCCGGCGCAATCCAGGCATGTGACGCTGCCGCTAAATTATGCCAATCCGAGAAAGTACCGTCTCCCCAATCGAACCGATATTCGACATTATGATCGTAGGAGCAGTTGGAACCGCCTGTAAAGTAATCACAGGTAATATTTTCCGGACAATTTTCGGGTCCTGTTGGGATTATAGGTGTTATTACTACATGAGGCTTCTCTATTGTCACCGATTCCCCGGCAGAGAAAGCCGATAAAATGGATGTATCGTTGGCGCAGCGTGCCTGTGCTTTAATTGAGTATGTTCCGTAATCCGACCAGGAGTGAGATGCCGTATTCAGGGTAGTCCAATCCGAGAGAGTACCGTCTCCCCAGTCGAAACGGTATTGTACAATATGGCCGTATGAACAAAAGCCGCTCCCGGTTGAATAGTTAAAAGAAATATTTTTATCACCGATAGAGGGACCATTCGGTTCATTAGGTGTAGACACAGTATGTTCCATCAATGTGCGAAACGACCAGATAGGGCTTTCTGCTTCTGCTCGACCGTCTTTGGCAATAATTTGCCATCGATAATCCGTATAATATACTAAATTAGTTAATGGGTAAGAACTAATAGCAGTAGTTCCAATATGTTGAAAATTTCCGGTTGTCTTCAAATACACATCGTAAGAAGTGGCATTAGTGGCGTCACTCCAATCTAAAGTTAATGATAAGGGTTGATTTATACTTCCGTCGGGTGGTGAGGGATTTGTTGGTGATTGAGCGATAAACGACATCCTATGATCTAAAAATATCCGGGTCATTTCCCGTTTATATGGGAAGTGATTGAACCATTTTTCCCAAAAACCTTTGATATCATTAGGCTTCTCAGCAATCACAATGTTCCATATCTCATCATGATCTAAACTTAGGGTATCGTTGTTATCGAAGAAATGGTTATTTGAATCGAAAATATCCCATAACGTACAGCAGTTCATGGCTTCATAAAACTCACCGGGCGAAAAATGAAACATGGTGTCCTGTTCTAAATTATCAGTAATTGGAGGGTTAACGTCTTCGGTGTCTTGATAAATTGAATCCCCGGAATTAGGGAAGCCGGTGTCTCCATATTGAACAGATATGCTAAAAAAAGTGGGCCATGCTTCCCTGAAGGCCAAATTTTTGGCCTCTTCATCGGTTCGACCAACTGGATAATTTGTCAAATCCTGATCCCATGCATGATCAGTATCCCCTCCGACCAAACCATTTTGAAATCCAAAACGGTCTTGTATATAGTGTCCGTATTCATGTAATATTACATCTCTATCCCAACGATCCTCCATGACCAGATAAATTTTGCCCGAATTGGGATCATAACAAGTGCCTTCCCCTCCTAATTCAGGTGGTGGTTCTTGCCAAATAACCATAATGCCCGGCATTTCCTGGCTATAAATTGTGAAGGTTTTTATAAATGCTTCGACAATGGCATCGTAGACTGAAAATGCCCCGGCATCGCTTCCAAATGTTTCAGCAGTCAAATTTATTTCAAGATCAGGTTTTAAATTATCATTCTTTATTTCGCTGAATGTAGACCAGGGCTGATCAGATTCTTCGGGCCCCGGTTTAACTATCCCAAAATTACTGCTTGTCCCTGGATAAGCGCCACCAACACCCTTAGAGTATACCTCAACCTTAATATCGGCTCCACTTCCGTCGCCTGAGTCAATATTATTAACTTCAATCGTATAATTGCCATTTCCATCAGTACTCGTGGTACCTAAAGGACTAATGCCATCGAATACTTTTACCTCAGCATACCTGATTGGGTGATGATTGTAATAACGGTCACGATATTCCATTTTCCCATGAACCGTCACCGTGGCCGGTGGGCCTGAAAAATAATCGGCATGAACCGGTTCATTCTGGACATAGGATTTTGAGGATAAAAGCGTACTTTTATCAGCATTCCATATCTCGACTGTAAAATCCAGATCAGTGTTACCATTAACAGAAAGATAATCTGAAAAAAAAGTCTCATCAAATGCAAAGTAATGATAATCTATATCCGTTCCACTAATGGTCCATGGCAATGATGACCACCATGCCTGGCTGGTTGTATTACATATGATCTTTGCGTATATAGTGGCGGAGCCAGGATTAACATCCCCATCAACTCCTATTCTAAAAGTAAAGGTTTCATAAAAATTATCTTCATCCACATCATCCTTGTATGTTAAACTATCCACAATCCCATAAACATTATAATCCGGAGGGATATAGTTATCGGCTTTAACCGGCTCTCCCGATACATAAGAATCCTCAGCCAGTTTTTCCGTTTTAGTAGAATCCCATATCTCAACCGTAAAATATAACCCGGTATTCCCTGAAATATTCCCTGAGAAATTGGTTTCGTCAAAAGGGAAATAATGATAATCAACTAATGTTCCACTGATTGGCCAGGAGGACGAAGACCACCAAGTTTGCCCGGTGGTGTTGCATATCAACTTTGCATGTATAGAAGCTGAACCTGGAGAAACGTTTCCATCCACACCGATCAAAAAATCAAACGTTTCATAATAATCATCGTTATCCATGTCTGTTCCATATTGAAGGTTATAGATTATTGCGTTTACCGAATAAGTTTGCGCATTACTTGTATAATAAATTGTTATAGACCACCAATTTATTTTCCCTTCATCACCTGGAAACTTGTCTTGAGCATATAATTTCCATGTGCCATTTACAGGCAGACCATTAAAAGTTGTAATATTACTTACAGTCTTATATGGGTTTACCCCTGCTTCATTACTCCACAGGTTATAATTTCTTGTTAATCCCTGGTCATTGAGGTCAATATCTAAATCTGCTCCCCAAGAATGTGTACAGGAAAAAGAAACATCGATTCTTTCAACAATTGCATCTGCCGGAGCGCCATATATTGTTATGGGACTATACACCCATCCGTTATAATCAGGAATTTCTACAGGAAAATAATTAGATCCAGGAATCTGTTCTCCAAACAAATTTCTCCCTGTCAGGCTTAGAAATAAAAAAACCAAAATAAAAAAAAACCGAAATCTGTCATTCTTTTTGATCTTCATTTTTTCTCCTTTTCTTCTTTCTTTTTCTCAATCGCTTTTCTTTTTTCTTTAGCTTGGTCACTGTTTTTATATTTAGCCTTTTCAGTTAAAACCTCTAATCTTTCCTTTTCTTCTTCACTTAGAATGATTTTTATCGCTTTTTTGGTTCCTTGCATCGGTGCTTTCGGCAAACTCAAAATCGTTTTTTTCTTCGGTTTCTCTCTTTGAAGTTTAATCCCGCTTTCTTTTTTATCCGAGGGTACCTCTTTAATTTTTCCTTCTATTTTTTCCCTCTTTCCCGGCTTTTCTTTGTCTGCTTGAGTAGAAGAACTTTTTTTCACATCTTCCTTTTTCGGTAAACCGGTTTCAACACCTTTAACCCTATTCACATCCAGGATTCTTCTTGCAATTTCAGGATTTTTTTTTTTTATTTCCTCCATCGACAGCCCCAGCAAACCACGCTTCTCCATTTCTTGCTTTAATTCAGATCGCTTAATATGACCAAAAGAGACGTTTGAACTCAGTATTTCAGCACTGCGAGAATCCAGGTATAAATACTTAGCAACACCGACCTCCCTGGCGCCAGTTCGCTGGGGAGTGAATTTAAAGGAAGTGATAACCTTATGTTTTCCTTCCGGGACAACACCTAACGAATAACTAAACTGTTTTTCCATTACAGCATCAGCATTCCCTTCCCATAAGACAACTTTTCCTGCGGACTTACCCGATATTTCCGGGATATATAACTCGATAATGCCATTTTTAAAAGGGATTTTACATGAGGCAATGATTCTTATTTTTATTGGTTTTTTAGGTAAAGCAACTCCCTCTACATTAATATTAATCCGAGCCGGAAGTTTTATTTTCCCAAATGTTGCTGTTGTAAAAAAAACAACACAAAAAACCACAAGTATCCAGGAAATCGTTAAATGCCTACCTTTTAGATAATTTTCAAATCGCATTCTTTTCTTCATCTTTCCTCCTCATTTATAATGAAGTATTATCAAAAGTTTTCAAGGGGAGTTCTTCAAAGCTCACCATCTCTCCCCAGCTAAAATTCCCTGAGAGAATAGTTAGAAGCCTTAATGCTCTAACTATTTTTTTTGGTGGTAACTTCCTACATGATCTGCATCTTAATCTTAGCCAAATAAGCATTTTCATACCTCTATTTATAGAATTTTTGTTATTAATCTAATCTTTACCAAACGATAACACAACTCACAGCCTTTTTGGTCAAGATCAATAGAAGTTTACATTTTTCTTAGAATGGCTTGATTCGCGAAGATATATTGGTTCAGCTTAACTGGTTATTAGCTTTGTTATTTTCAGATGAAACTTTTTTTTATACTGGCTAGGGGTCATACCGGTCGATTTCTTAAAGGAATTATAAAAAGCAGCCTTTGTATTAAATCCAACTTCCCCTGCTAAAAAATCCATTTTTAGATTCGCCCTCCTGGGATTTTTTAAAATCTCTTTAGCCTCTTTAATACGATGATCGTTGATGAAAGCGTAAAAATTGCTATTCATCCTTTCATTAAGTACCTGGGAGAGGATGTGCTGTTTTACTTTGATTTTCTTCGCTAATGATCTTAAAGAGAGATCAGCAATGCGGTAGACTCTATCTACCTCCATAAGATGAGTGAGCTTCTCGGCACACTCCCCGGCAAAATGAGGATTCAGGTTTGAGCTTTTATATTTTCGCCTCTTTTCAACAGCGCGCTTTCTATAAATATAAAAGACCACACCCGCCAAAAGGAAAACCAATAATAGGACGCCTATTATAAAAAAAGGAGTTTGATAAAAAAATGGCTGCAATGTAAAAGCAAAAGATGCTCCTTTAGACTGCCATACCCCATCAGCGTTACAGGCTGTTACCTTGAAAGTATAAGAGCCGAAGGAAAGTTCCGAAAAGCTGACAGACCGCTCTCCACTGGGAGGCAAAAACACCCAATCACCACCCTTTCCACCTGGCCCTTCCAACCGGTATTTGAACTTCAATTTTCCAGGGGAAAGAAAAGTAATGGAACTAAAACAAATCCGAAAATTCTTTTTACCTGTAAATGTATATGTTCCTGTTTCCCGGTCCAGTGGAATAGACCGGCCGTCGAAAAATACCTTCTCAATCACCACCGGGGGAAGTATCGTGTTAAAGCGAATTTTTGCCGGGTCCACTATAGAAACTCCTTTCCTGGTGATAAACCAAAACTTGCCGTCCCGGGTCCTTAAAGCCGAATTCCGGGAAAATTCGTTGTTAAATTCAGGACTTTCCATACCATCTTCCGTGCCAAAAGATATGCAGTTAATTTTATCGGTGCTTCCAGGATCAAACTGATGCAATTCGTTTTTGTTAACGCAAAGAATACCCTTTTTGCTCATTAGCCAGAAATAACCGAACCGGTCTTCAAAGAACCGGTAAATAAAATCGGTAGTCATCCCGTCAGCTTCGGTATAAGATATGATATTTTCGCCTCCTGATCTGATCCGTATCATACCGGCCCCAACTGTAGCAATCCAATAGACCGGTTCTTCATCCTTCGATACGACCGGGTCTTCATAGATGCAGGTAACGGAAACCCCTTCTAAATAATATTTAATATTATCCGCCTTCGGCGACCAGGAACCTTTTTTTAAAATAGTGATTCCTTTATCGGCGGCGATCCAGATATTCCCGGCTCGGTCTTCATAGACATTGTGAACCCTTTTCCCCGATAAACCGTCCGGGGTTTTAAACGAAACAAAAACACCGTCATGATGACGTACGCTCACACCATCATAAGTGCTGAACCATAAATCACCCCGGCTATCTTTAAATATCGACGTCACCTGGTTATCAGCCAGTCCATCCGCCGCGGTATACCGGGCAAAAGAACCGTTCTTCTTTTGAAATACCCCCTTGCCGATTGTACCCAGCCATAGATTCCCCTCTTTGTCTTCGGCAATGGCGGCGATACCGGAACCGGAAATTTCCGGGGTGACGGGAACTTCCATTAAATGACTTTTTTGGCAGCAAAACAGTTTTCCGCTGACTGTACCGATCCAGTTGTCGCTGTTCCTGTCCCGATGCAAAGAAAAGAGGATTTCTCCCGGATAAGCGTCAAGGGGTTCGTAGGAAAAGATTTTGCGATCTCTTATCCGTTTGATTCCAGAACTGTAAGTGCCTACCCATAAACTTTTCTCCCTATCTTCAAAAAGAAATAAAATTTTTTTGGTTTTTAATAGTCTCTCAAATAGGATTTTGCCGTCTTCTTTTATAATTCGGTTTAAACCGGCATTCAGGGTCCCTATCCAGAGATTCCCTTTGCTGTCTTCCAGGATAGCTGAGACATAGTTGTCCGATAATCCATTAGATGTAGTATATCTAACTGCTTTTTTACCTTTTACATAGAACAGGCCGTGGTTAGTGCCGATCCACAGGTTTCCCTGCCGGTCCGTTTGCATCGCATTAATACGGACGTTCCGCAGCCCCTTTATGAGGTACCGGGAAAAGCTTCCACCTTTGTATGCAAACACTCCCTTTTCACTGGTTCCAAAAAGTAAAGTATCCCGGGAATGCTGCACGATGGCATTAATCTTTTTTCCCTCCAGCCCGTGAGATGTATCAAAAACGGTAAATTTTCCGTCTGCGAATCGATTCACGAAACTGGAAGTAAAACTAATCCACAGGTTACCTTTATTATCTCCTGTTATACGGCGAACTCCGTCGATAGTGATACCGTCAGACGAGGTAAAGGTTTTACCCTGCCCTGATTTATGGTTGTACCTGGTTAAACCGGAGGTGCTGCCGATCCAGATGTTTTGTTCTTTATCTACGAATATGTCCCTGATGTCCTGGGAGTAAATTTCTTTTTTTTGGGCAAAGGGAACGGGAATAAATTCCAGGCCGTCGAATCTCAGCAGCCCTCTGGAAGTACCGACCCATAAACAACCGTCAGGTGTTTGGTTGATAGAAATGATTGTCTTCGAAGGAAAGTCCTTCGGCATTTGCCAATGGTCTATCATGTGCCGGTCTAACGCCCTATCCTGGGCTGATGCCCCTAAACGCACGAATAATAACAAAAATACGATTGCTGTAAAAATGAAAGCCGGGCATTGTTGCTTCGATTCGAAAGTTAAACTTTTTCCCATGAGACTGTTTATGTTTTCCTTGATAATGAATGATAATACAAGTGGTGTTACTTTTCAACCCCCTGGAGGGTTTTAGAATTGCAATAATACCCCCGGTGCTTCACTACTATCCTGGTGTAAAAAAAAAAGACCGGGCTGTAAAGCCCGGCCTTTTTTCTAATTACTCATCCGTCTTATTCGCAAATAACGGGGACGATAGTGGCACGCCGCTGATCATCTTGGCCGCCTCTAAGATTTTCCAGGGCTTCATCGTCCAGGGTTTCCGCCACCAAATTAAGGTGTTGGATGGTGTTTTTTTCGAGATGTAGAGTCTCTTTTTTCATCTTAACCTCCTGTTTTGTTAAGTTTCATTTACGCCTATATTGTATAAGGCTTTAGCGCTGGCGTACATATCTGCTTGTTCCAAAAAAATGTACCGGAGTTTTTTACTGGAAGTGTTGAAATAATGAGTGTTTTCAGCTTTTTCTACAGGACCGGCCCTCATGCGGTTCCTGGAACATGTACCATAAATTCAAGAACATGTATTATAATCCCAAATCCTTCCCATCCGGGTAGATCGAAACCGTTCTTTTTTTTAAATGCTCGGTTTCAAAGATAAAGGGAGGGTTTTTCTTTCGCAATTAAAATTATTTGAGCTGGTTTGTGTAACCGGGGACCTAATTATAGGTATTCCCGGAATTGGGTGACGCGGGTGCAGCGGGTGCTTTCACCGCTTTTGCGATAAGGCAAAGTGATCCAGCATGAACCCGTCCAGCGGAAATCGTCAGGTCTAAAACGGGATACGATACCGATGAGTTCATGGGTTTCCGCACAAAACACCGGTGCGCCGCTGCTGCCGCTGTATACATCCAGGGGCGCCCTAAAATAACTTTCGTTAAATGCTTCGACAAAAGAGCCGGGAGAGAATTTCAAGGGAAGACCGCAGGGATGAGACATTACATAAACCGGCTGCTCATAGAAAATGCCTTTTTGCGACACGGATGCTGTTTCACGGCCTACAACTTTGCGGTCCAGCTTGACTAGGGCCCAATCGCCTTCGGGATTATGTACCCGGTGGATAATTTCAGTTCCTTTATAGACATTGCCGGAGGGTATTTTTTCTAAAGGCGAAACAGAGTCCAACATGACAAAATCGAAAATAAAACGAAGGTTGGACACATTATCTTCATTGGCAAAGTGTGCAGTGGTAAGCATTACATCTTCCCCTACCAGGATACCGGTACATATGGGGCCTGCTGCTATCGGCTGATGATAAAACCGCTCGTCGGCGCACAGGTTGAAGGTAGGCCCATAGGTTTTGGCTCTTAATGTGTGAAAATTATCGTCCCGGGGGAGTAAATCTTTTTTTAGACAAGCCACGGTAATGGCAAGGCTATTCCTTCTAATTCGATCTTCTATCAAAGCGCAGACATCCATATAAATATCGGTATATCCCGAGCTCCTGGTTACCTCTGTTTTCCTTTCATCGATCCACTGCCGGAATTTTTGTATTAACTCACTATCAGTTAAATATTGTCGGGCCTCATTTAAAATAGAAAAAAGTTTCCCACTTTCATAAATTTTCTTTACCTGCTCAAAGATTCCATGTCGAAGCGGTGTACCATCTTTGTCATCGAATTGGAACAACGGGTCTATTTCCTCAAGGGCCCGCCTAAAAATAAGTTCTCTATCTAATTCGTAGGCGAGGGATGCCGGTTGGTGCAGCAGTGGAATTGACGTTTCGCTGCTCCTATCTCCCTGTTGAAAGGATAGCTGGTACTTTTTAGGCGGCACCCCGATGATCTCCTTGAAACGTTTTGAAAAATGGAATTGATCGGGATATCCTACAGCTTCGGCTACTTCACCGACATTGCCATAGTTGTCTTTCAATAGTTGAGCAGCACGCTTCATCCGGTAGATTCTGATGAATTCCAGGGGAGGTTTTCCTGTTAGCGTTTTAATCTTTCTTTTCAGGTCGGACTTCCCCATAATTAAGTGCTCGCACAACATATCGATAGTAATCTTATCGGACATATGCTTTTCGATAACATCTTCGAATTTATCAAATAGTTTTTTTTCCTGGGAATCGACTTTGGCTATCTTTGGTCCAAGGTCAATTTCATATTTTTTCTTATCCTGATCGTCTTCACTACTCATGGTTCTATTTTAACACACCCCGGTAGAAAAATCTATTGAAAAACTCGGCATCGGTCTTTAGAGAATGAGGGACACATCGGAATACCCGTCGAGTAGAAATCGACAGTCCTAATTATTATCGATGGGTTTTTCTTCAGATCTCAATATCCCCTTGATATGCAAACTACCGCTTTCATCCTTTACACCGACTTTTTCGATGTTTGACCTGATTTGGTTAAGCTTAGAATCTGGAAACAGTTTCGAATCTGCTAATTTCTTAAAAATATCATCCACTTTCAATATTTTTACGTCGTATTCTACAGGGGGACGGGGCCATAAGGTTTGAGCTTGAATTTTAATTTCACCGGACATCTCTCCAAAATGATGCTTTAAAGGGGAGAGAAAAAATTTAAGAATAGGTTTCGACTTTAAAACGATAGTCACCATTTTCAATAGGTTCGTGATCATATGTTGTTTCACCTTTGGATCATCTGTCGAACCTTTGTACTCTATTCCACTCCTGAACCACTTGAAAATCGCTTTCGCAAGTTCCGGGGTTATATTGTTTAATGAAACACCCATATGACACTCTTTTATATTACTTAGCGTGTCAAGTACTTTATTCCCCGGGATTGATAGTTCCAGGTTTTTTAAGTCAAGATCAACGCCATATCTGAAAAAAGCCCCAGCTTTATCCGGTTTAAAGAAAATCGATAAAATCGAGTTTTCGAGAATTCCGCTGATCAATTCGTTTTTATTCGCTTTGGCGGAAATATTTATTTTATTTAATTCGATATCGAAACCGATAAGAGATTTGAATTTCTGGAGAATTTCCGAAAAATCCGGCGCGGCCTCATCCTTTTTTATAATGTATGAAATCACCTCCTGGCTCCACATATCATTCTTCAAGAGCCTGAGTTTCTCAAGCTCGATTAGAATCGATATATTTTCTTTCTTTTTATTTACTACTTCAATATCAATCCCGATATTTTTCATCATGACTTTGGCATCCTGTCGATGCTTTTGGAGCAAGTCATCAAGTGTAATTTTCGCATCTTTTTTTTCAGAACTGAATTGGGGACTGATTTTCCAGTTCTCAAATGCAGCATTTTCCACGGACACCCTGACAGTGTTAACGCCGGACATCCCGGTTTTAACATTTTTTTTCTGGATTTTAGACCAATCCCATTCAAAATTTATACCTTTTAAGGAAAGTAAACAGAGGTATTTATTTTCGGGTTCGAAGAGAAATACCAATTCTTCTGCTTGAACATTCTCTACCGGTGGGAAGGGTTTTAACAGGAAAGTAGATTGGGGTAAAATTTTAAGGATCGCCAGGAAATCCGTAGTAAAAGAAGAGTTTTTAAAAGTAACCAGGTATCGATTGTTTTCAGCCGTTTTCACAATAGCATCTTTTGGTTTAGCTTTCATTTCGACGCTGGGGTTCTTATTGATGAGTTCCAGCAATTGTTTCGCTATTTCGTTTTTTGTGGAATCCCCGCAGTAGGCCAAGAATAAGACGAGGCTGACCAAAACAGTCGGAATAAGAAATGTTTTTTCATTACATTTTTTCATTTTTTACCACCCTTTATATTTATTAGGATTTTGAATGTTACCATTTTGTTATAGCTTTGTCAACGGTCGGTTGATTCGTACAGCAATTCCGCAAAATTTTTCAAAACTCAGTAATGATGGTGATAAGAGATGCAATTCTGATGAATTCAAATTCGCAATCCCCAATATCCAGTTTTACCCCCCGTTAATTCCCCTGATTTTCCTGAAATTTCAGCCAATGCCCAGAAATCTCCCTATCAAAAATGGCAAGGCTTTCCAAAAAACACACCCCAATTACACTAAACTATAATCAATCATGGCCCCCTGATCTGAACGAAAGGCTCATCCAACTCCCTGAAAGATTCTA
>JAGLSW010000025.1 GCA_023135565.1 Candidatus Aminicenantota bacterium
GTTTTATGACTTTTTTCGACAAAATTCCCGCTTTAGCCGTACTGCCCATACTCTTCATCATATTCGGGTTGGGCGAAACATCCAAGGTCGCCTTGATTTTGATCGGGGTGTTTCCCACCATTGCCTTAGACACCTACCTGAGAACAAAAGATGTGCCCCGGGAGCAAATCTCCAAAGGTCTTGCTTTAGGAGCCAGCCAATTTGAAATTGCCTTCCGGGTGGTTTTGCCCCAGATATTTCCTTTAGTGCTCAACACCATCCGGCTCAATTTTAAAGCCATGATACTTTTTTTGATTGCCGGTGAATCTTTAGCCGCCACCGTGGGTTTAGGCTACCGGATTTTCGTAGTGCGGCGCTACATCGCCATGGACATCATCATTCCCTATGTGATCTGGATGAGCCTGCTGGCCTTTTCAGCCGACCTGTTAGTCAGGACCTGGATCAAAAAACGCCACCAATGGTCGGAGTTGGACGAATGAAAAAAGAAAAAGATTACTTACTGCATCTTGAAGACGTTCACATGCGCTACCGCAATCACAAGGGCAAAATGTTTACCGTGCTCAACGACATCGACTTCAAAGTTAAAGCCGGTGAGTTTATCACCATCGTGGGCCCCAGCGGCAGCGGCAAATCCACCCTGCTGCGTTTGATCTTAGGCTCGGAACAACCTACCGAAGGAACCGTGTGTTTTGCCGGTGAAAATATCAGGTGTCCCGACCGGAACCGGGGCATCGTATTCCAGAAGTACTCCCTTTTCCCCCACCTGACTGTTTTACAGAACCTGATATTCGGTCTGGAAGCGGAAGAGTTTACCCTGACCAGGAGGATACTGTACCCATTTAAGCTGCGCCGCAAGCGGAAAGATTTTATCGAGCAGGCCCGGGAATATTTAGAGCGGGTAGGACTCGGTGATGACGGCGACAAATATCCCCAGCAGCTTTCCGGCGGCATGCGCCAGCGCGTAGCCATCGCCCAATCCTTGATTACCAAACCCAGCATATTGTTGATGGATGAACCTTTCGGCGCTTTAGACGACTCCACCCGCCAGGACATGCAGTTGTTTATCCTGGAGCAGTGGGAAAAAACCGATATGACTGTAATTTTTATCACCCATGACCTGGGCGAAGCCATTTTTTTAGCAACCCGCAGCATCGTGCTTTCCCAGTATTACATCACCGACCGGGAAATAGACGAAGGCGCCAAGATTGTCACGGACATCGAAGTTCCCGGCGACCACCCCCGGCCCTCGGAGTTTAAGTATTGCGAAGAGATGAACCGTTTCATCGCTAAGCTGCGCCATGACGGTTTAGACCCCGATCACCGCCAGCACATCAAAAATTTCGATTTGAGCTTCAGGGATTCCTTCCGGACTGTAACCGACGAGGAGTGGAAAAAATAAAATGGCCGAAAAGACTAATAAAAAAGAGCAGCGGCCCGGTTTTCTCGAATCTTTGAGCCAGGCTTACACCTTGAGGCGGGAGAATATAATAATTCTCACCGGTGATGTAAACGGTTTGTTTTACAGCCGGGAAGAAGACAATTATATTTCTTTAGAGCAGATACTGAACTCGGAACTCAAGGATAAATTTAATCTTGTGCGCATGGACATCGCCGGAGGCATCACTTTTTATGACCGGGATACCGCCGAAGAAGTGACGCGCGTTTGCGAATCCACCGACGGTTATTATACCCCCGCCGGGCGCGTAGATGCCTTAAAACGGATGATCGGTTCTTCCATGCACAATCCTCTCCAGGCATTGGTGCTGCTGCAAGGAATGGGGGAAGCCTTTGTGCGCGTCAGGCGGTTGGAACCCCATATTAAGCCCATGTGTTTGGTGTTCCAGTTTGCCGGTGCGTTGTTTTCCGCCGGAGATTATTCCCGTTTATCGGAGCTTGAACGACAGCGTTTAATTTCCTTTCTTTCCTGGGTATCGGGACCTTTGTTTCGCGAAAGCCCGGAGTTATTTATCCTGGTAAACTCGGTCAAATCGGAGCTTAACGCCAAGATTACCGCCCTGCCTCACGCCGAACACATCGAAATCGACCTGCCCGGCAAAGAAGACAGGCGTAAATTTGTACAGCATTTTACCGGCCGGAATAAAGGCATTCGTTTCAGTCATGGCAAAGGGACTTTTGTCGAGGACACCGCTGGTTTGGCCCTGCACAATATCAAAGACCTACTGGAAGTGGCGGCCAGGACCAAAGAGACCCTGACCAGGAAACATGTAGTTAAAGAAGTGAACGATATTTTGCAAGCCCAGTTAGGGGATATTATTCGCATCAAGTACCCTGCCCATACTTCTAAGGACATCGTCGGATTCAAAGAGACCGGGGAGATATTTACTACTATCTTCGAACGCTGCGAAGACCAGGAAACCGCTGTGGCCGCTATTCTTGTGTCCGGGCCCAACGGTTCCGGCAAGACTTTCCAGTTGGAAGCCTATGCCGCCGAATCGGGGCGCGTGGTGATCGAGCTGGCCGGGATTCGCGGTTCTTATTTTGGAGAAACCGACCGTTTTTTCGAGCTGCTGCGCTGGCATATTGCTACTTTCGGCAAGATCCTTATTTTAGTGGATGAAGCGCACACCGCTTTCGGGTCGGTTCATTCCGGTCAGACTCACCAGACCGAGCAGCGGTTATCCGGTAATATTATCAAAATGATGGGCGACCCGCGTTATTTCGGCAAAGTATTATGGGGCTTGATGACTTCGCGGCCCGACGAGCTGGACCCGGACATCAAGAGCCGTGCTCCTGTGCAGGTGCCTATTTTCGATTTAGAAGGCGAGGAGCGGAAGCAATTTGTGCTGGAAATGTTCAAACGCAAGAAGATAAGTCTCAGCGAAGCGGATGTGAACAAGGCGCTCTCGTTGACTACTTATTATTCGGCCCGGGATTACCGAAATTTAGTGGCTGAAGTGTTGGCACAGCGGCGCAAGAAACCGGAGATCACCGTGCTCGAAGTGTTGACCGGCTGGCAAGCCAGTAAATCTATTAAGCGGCAGAGGGAGTTCCAGGAGATGATTGCCGCTTTGCATTGTTCGTATCCCAATTTGCTGCCGGAGAAGTACCGTGATCTCCCCGACAATGTTTTAATGAGAAAAGTCGAAGAACTTAAGATTTTACTCCACCAATAGACCGTGCGCACGGGGAGGCAGCGGGTGAGCGCTTTTGAT
>JAGLSW010000250.1 GCA_023135565.1 Candidatus Aminicenantota bacterium
GTATGGTAAACATAATAATAAAGGGGAATTTCAGGTTCTCAAACTGCGAGGCCATGACCGCATAAACCAACACAATCGCCAACAGCAGAGCCAATAGCATGGTCTGGAAAGATTCCATCATTTCTTTAAACTGACCGCCCATTTCGAAAAAATACCCTTCAGGAAGACTGCTGAGAACGGGCGCCGCCTTTTCAAACACATCTTCGATAATCTTACTCAAATCCCGGTCCACATAGTTGGCGGTAACGCTCACTTTCCTGACCTGGTTCTCACGCTCGATCTTGACCGCTCCATAAGAAGGCCTGAATTCAACCACCTGCGACAGGTACGTCCGCGTTCCCATGGGCGTGAAAATGGGCAGTTTTTTCAAAGCTTCCAGGGTGTCGCGGTCTTTCTCGTCCAAACGCACCCGGATGTCCCGCTCCTCGCCTTCCATCATTACACGCGATACCACTGTGCCGATGGTATAGGTCTGCACCTGGGACGAAATATCATAAGGCGTAAGCCCCAATTTCGAGGCTTCCTCTTTCTTGATATGCAGTTGTACTTCCGGTTTCTTTTTCTGCAGGGAGATGGCTACGTCCCGGATTCCTTCCACATCGGAAATAGCCGCTTTGGTCCGTTCCGCTATTTTCTCCAATTTAGTCAGGTCGCGGCCGAAAAATATCAATTCGATGGGACTGATGGTGCCGCTTGAACCGCCCATACTGGATGCCAAATCCACAAATTCGATGCGACCTTTTTCTAATTCCGGGAAATTCCGGCGCCACTGTTCCAATACATCTTTATCCGATATATCCCGTTTGCTGCTGGTTGTCAGGTAGGCCATCAGCGTGGCTTCATAAGAACCGGAGGGGTTAAAACCGGAGGCCGAATCCTGGGCGTTCTGCTCGCTGATTCCCACACTGACCATGGTGGAAAGAACCTCACTGCTGGTCAGGGACTGTTTTTCTAAGTATCGCATCACCCGGTTGGTTTCACTCAAGTTGGTGCCCACCGGCATTTTTAAACGCAAAAATATCATGTTCTGGTCCGATTTGGGCATAAATTCAGCGCCTAAGAAAACGGCGGCCACTATGGAAGCCACAAAGAGTAACAAGACGGATATCAATACGGTTTTTCGCCGTCTCAGGGCAGTGTGCAGGTACTTCTCATAAACAGTACGCAGCCGGATAAACTTGTCCTGGCCTAAACTGACCCGCGTCTGCTTTTTCTCTTTGACGCTCTTCTTTATTTTAAAAAACCAGGAAGCCAGCATGGGGATGATGGTTAACGCCACAAACAATGACGAAAGCAGCGCAAAAGATACGGTCAATGCCAGGCCCCGGGAAAGTTTCCCGGCGATCCCGGTGGCAAACATCATAGGAAAAAATACGGCAATGGTAGTTAGCGTAGAAGCGATAATCGCCGTGCCCACTTCGCTGGTGCCTACTCTAGCGGCTTCCAGCGCCGGTTTTCCCTCTTCTAAATGCCGGAAAATATTTTCGATCACCACGATGGAGTTATCCACCAACATGCCTACCCCTAAAGCCAAACCGGCCAGGGTGATCAAGTTTAAGGTGTAACCGGTCAGGTACAGGGCGATAAAAGTCGTGATTACCGACAGCGGGATAGCAAAACCGATGGCCAGCGTGGGACGCAGGTTCCTGAGAAAAAAGAGGATCAACAGCATGGCCAGGAAACCGCCCACCAGGATATTACCGGCGTTTTTAGAAGCCATGATTTCAATGAAACGCGACATGTCGAAGGATATGTTGAAATGCAAATCTTTATCTAAGGTAGGAATTATTTCGGCCAGGGTGCTTTTCACTCCCCGGGCAACCAGCACCGAATTGGAGCCGGAGCTTTTGGTAATCAACATCATGATGCCTTTCTCGCCGTTGATGCGAGTCATGTTACGCACCTCTTTGGAGGTTTCGGACACGGTGGCGATGTCGCGCAGGAATATGGGTTCGCCCATCCTGCCGATGCCCACCACCACGTCTTTAATCACTGCCACATTCTTGAATTCCCCGATGGTGCGGATCAAATATTCCTTGTGATTAATATCTAAATACCCGGAGGGCAGGTTGATGTTGGAAGCCTGGATAGCACGTTCCACCTGGGTGATGGAAAGGCCGCGGGATTCTAATTTGCCCTTGTCTACATTCACCAGGATTTCGGCGAATTCGGAAGAAAAAACGATGGCCGAAGCCACGCCTTCCAGGCGTTCTAAGCGGGTGGCCACTTCGTTATCCACATACTCTTTCAATTTTTTCAAGTCACCTTTACCGCCGGTGATGCCGTACATCATGATGGGCATATCGGAAAAATTAAATTTAAATACTAAGGACTTTTCGGCCCCTTCAGGCAGAAAATTCTCTAAGAAGCCGATCTTATCCCGCACGTCCTGGGCGGCAAAATCCAGGTTGGTGTCGGATTCGAACTCCACCATAATAATAGACATGGCTTCCTGGGAAATAGAGCTGATCTCTTTGACGTTGGTGACCGTGGATATCCACTGTTCTAAAGGCCGGGTGATATTTTGTTCCATATCTTCGGAAGAGACGCCGGAATAATTGGTCACTACCGAAACAAAGGGCGCTTCCATGTCGGGGAACATATCCAATCCCAACTTGTTGAAAGAGATGACGCCCAGGATAACGATTACCACCACTATCATGGATATGGTTACCCGCCGCCGGATTGAAAAATCGACTATCTTCATTTATCTTCTCCTGCGCGGGTAATGGGCGCTCCATCCTTGAGATCGTAATTACCTTCCACTACTACAAGTTGGCCGGGTTCCAGGCCGCCCAATATTTCATAAAAACGGTCGTTTCTATCCCCTACGGTGACCTCGATGATCTTTGCTTTGCCGTTATCGAGAAGCACTATTTTGTTATCGTCGATTACGGCACTGTGAGGCAGCAGCAGGGTGTTTTCTTTTCTCAAGATTTCGATTTGCACCGCGGCAAACACACCGGCTTTGATTTTGATGTCCGGGTTGTCGATCTCGACTTCCACTTTGAAAGTCTTGGAAACCGGGTCCGCTGCCAGGTTGCGGGAATAAACCTTGCCCTTGAAATTTTCATCCGGTAAAGAGTTAACTTTAACCGTACAATCCTGGCCGATGCGGATTTTTTCGATATCTTCAGCCGGGACGTCGATATTGAGCTTTACTTTGCTCAAATCCATCAGGGTTAATGCCCCGGCGGTCATGCCCATCATAGGGTTGATCATGTCGCCTTCTTCAAGGTTTTTGGATGTGATGATGCCGCTGAATGGGGCTTTCATATAAGAATTATCTAAGTTGTGTTCGACCATATCGAGGTTGGCTTGTACGCTTTTTTTCTGCGTGTCCGCCGTTTCTAAGCCCAACTGCGCCTTCTCATACTGCAGTTGCGACACCGCCTCTTTTTCATAGAGTGTTTTGATCCTTTCATAATTGAGCCGGGCATCTTTATAGGCAGCTTCAGCAACTGCCAGGGCTGCCTGCACCTGCTTCTTTTGCAAGTCCATGGTAGTAGTGTCCAATTCGGCCAGCAGCGTCCCCTTTTTGACCGAATCGCCCTGCTTTTTATAGATTTTGGCGATGCGCCCGGACACATTAGGTCCGATATGGGCCCTCTTCCAGGGCTGAACCGTGCCTTTATAGTTTAGCTTTTTGATAAATACACCTTTCCCGGCTGCTTCTACTTTCACCTGGATGGGCTGCCTAACAGCGGCTGCTTCTTCGCCGTTCTTTTTGTCTTTTGAACAACCACTAAATACCACGGTCATTAAAGATAATGCTGATGTTAATATTAATACTGTACTGCGTCTATTCATTTTTTTTCCTCCGACTTATGTAGGATTTTTTTCATAATAATTTTTTGCCTCCGGCGGCCAAAAAC
>JAGLSW010000251.1 GCA_023135565.1 Candidatus Aminicenantota bacterium
AATAAAAGTTTTTTGGGGGTCCAGGGGGCAATTTTACAAAAACGCCCCCTGGTCGCCGAAGGCAAAGAATATATTAATTGACAAGATAGCGTGACAAGCTGATCACTTCAGGTGGATGCTGCTGTTTCCAGAAATATTGAGGAACCATTTTGACCGCATCCGCAGCTTCTTGTTTCGTGTAAAATTTTCCCCACAAGACTAAGAAACAATTCCTCTTGCCCAGCTTCCTGTTCAATAAGAAAAATTCTGCCTTCATTTCGGTCTTCAAGAAGGCATTGACAACCGACTCCTTCATACAGTCCATCTCCAGCAAAATACTGAACCGGACACCCGATTTTTTTAATTCTTTCTTCCAGTTGTTACCGGCCTCTATAAATTTACCCTGCTTGAAGAATTTCACCGCCTGCGGATCGCCTAACTTTTCCGTGAAAAAATTCCGTATCGCCGGCTGCCGGAGTTTGTTTTTCAGCTCATTACTTTTCACTTCAAACCGCTGGTGGAGTTGACCCGGCGGCTGCGGAGAAACCCCTGTGGGTTTTGGAGTGGGCTTGGTCTGCTGCTTCCCGGTTTGCCCAGCTTTTGTCATATCTATTTCGGTTCTACCATCTTTTTGAACTTTGGCCTGTTTGTCTTTTACCGGGATTAAAACAGGTTCATCATCGGTCTGTAAGTAGTTCAAATATAAGAAAATCGCTCCGCTTATGACCAATATCGCGGCTAAAGCAATAAATACTAAGTAAACCGGACGCGATCCCTTCTTCTCTGCAGCGGCTTTTCTTTTAACGGGTTTTTTCCGGGACTTCGACGGCTTCCTGCGCGGCTTCGTCGGCTTCCTGTCTTCCAGTACCTTACCCGCGGGATATTTTTTCGGCGGCAGCAATTCCTCATCATCCGCCAATACCGGGCCGGTAGACGGCGGCCCGCCGCTCATGCTAAATTTCCCGGGCGGCGCGTTATTTCCGTCGGCTGCAAATTCCCCGGGAGGCGCAATATCCCCTCCGGCAGCAAATTTCCCGGGTGGCGCGACATCCCCTCCGGCGCTAAATTCCCCGGGTGGCGCGACATCCCCTCCGCCGGCAAATTCCCCGGGCGGTGCGATATCCCCTCCGGCTGCAAATTCCCCTGGTGGTGGTATTTCAGCGCCCACAGTATATGCCTCGTTGTCCGGGAGCTTTTCGGTCACTCCCATTACCGTTTCCTCTTCTTCTCCTTCCTGGACAAAAGTATAAGTGCCGTCCGCCAATTGCTTGAGCTTACCGGCAGGTTTTTTTTTGGGAGCTGCCGCCGCTCCGGCTTCTGCTCCTACCTGATCCTGCTCATTAGCGGTGCCTACTGCGCCTGCTGTTTCGGCGCCGACATTGCCTGTGCCGTAATCGTCGGCTATCTCTACCGCTTCCCCGGCCGGAGCTATCTCCTCCTGCTCGGAATCGACGCCGGTTTCTCCTCTTTCAATCACCATACCCTCATCATAAGCGGCTGCTTGCGGAGCTTCGCCTCCTGCCTCGATGTGATCATAGTCGTAATCGGCGCCTGCTTCTCCCCTTTCTTTTCCCATATCCCCAATGTCTGGTTCAATGCCTCCGGCTTCACCGCTGCCCTCTGTTTCTCCCCTTTCCACTTCTAAGGGCTTTTCAAATTCCAGGTTGTCACCTGCTTCTGCTCCCGCGTCTGCTTCCATTCCTGCTTGCGCTACTCCGTTCTGCTCCAGGTTGATGATGGCAGCCTCCCCACGCTCTATCCCCATGTCCTGGTAATCATAGTTAGCAGCTTCCGCTTCGCCGGCCGCTGCTTCTATATTACCGTATCCAGGACCGACTGCCGGCTCAACCGGTTCTACCGGCCCTTCTGCTGCCGGGGCAGCCTGTTCCAGGTTGGGGGCTATTTGCTCCGCTCCTTCTCCCTCCTCTTCTTCCATAAACGCGCCGTCCAGGCTTTCGGCAATGTCATCCACACCTGCTTCCAATGGCATTCCAGGCTCATAGCCGGGTTCCGCTTCCCCTGCCGGGGCGGGCATTTCAGGCTGGGACGCGGGTTCAGCTTCCCCTGCCGGTGCGGGCATTTCATGCTGGAAAGCTGGTTCCGGCTCTACCGGCTTCTCTTCCTGGGGGGGAGCTGCTTCTTTTTCTTTCATACCCAAATCCACCTGCCTCTCGAATGCATATTCTATGTCATCTACATTAAGGTCCGGCATTTCATTATGCATCGCCGGGTCATATGCCGGCTGTCCTGATCCCGGACTATCGCCTGCTGCGGCTTCCACAGGCACAGGAACTTCACCGGCGCCTGCTTCCCCGGCGGATAAAATATCCGCCATTAGAAAATAATAAATAATCTTTAATACCGACTCTTTATTGGCGCCGGAATATTGAGACAGTATCGCTTCCAGCGTTTGGGTACCGTCAAAAGCTCTTAATATCTGCTCTTGTACTTCAGAAAGATTGTATTTTTCTATTTTTTGGTTGTCCGGGTTTTTTTTATATATCGACTGCAGTGCTCCTATATTTTCCCGGACATAACCGATAGCCAGGTTCTTGAGAATAAACTCCCCGGTAATATCCGTTACATTCAAATCAAGAGTCAACAGCCTTTCCGGCGGGGTTTCACTCACAAACCGGTAATCACCCCGGCGCCATTTTAAAACACCGACAACGATCCTTTTTATCTGCTCCCGGGAACAATCGATCAATTCCTCGAGGCTGATGAGCCCCTTTTCGATCAAGGCTTTCCCTAAGGCATCGGGAGTTTCCACCATCTTTTTTACTCTTTCTACATTTTTTGGGGCAACTAAATTGTGAGCGGTAATCACTTTTTCCAGGTCGTCCTTAGGGGAATTAGAGATTGCCCATATTAACCTGCCTT
>JAGLSW010000252.1 GCA_023135565.1 Candidatus Aminicenantota bacterium
CGACAAACATACCGATAACTTTATCGAGGTCTGCATGCCTGCGGCCGGCTGCCACTGTACCGATCACGATGTCTTCCCGGCTGCTGATTTTGGCTAACCAAACATAAATAATTGCAGACAAAAACATAAAAAGACTGACATTATTCTCTAAGGCTAAGGCTTTCAACGCTCGCGTACGCTCCTCGGCTATCTCAAAAACAACATTATCTCCGGCAAAACTCTGAACAGCGGGCCTGGGGAAATCAGTGGGCAAATTTAATACCGGTATCTCCCCGGAAAAAATTTCCTGCCAATATGCTTCCTGCTCCCTGGAGACTGCCATTTGCTCCGGCTTATTCAACCATTGGGAATAATCTTTATATTGAATCGCTAATGGAGCCAATTGCTTGCCGGAATACAATGCCCGGAAATCACGCAGCAGTATCTCATGAGAAATTCCATCGCATATAATATGGTGCATATCAACCATGAGGAGATACTGCCCTTTGTTTGTTTCCAGCAGTCCCACACGAAGCAGGGGGGCAAAAGACAAATCGAAAGAACGCACAAACCCTCCTGCCGAAAGATCATAATTCTCGATTTCAAATAGGATTTCCCGGGGTTCATGAACCTTTTGCACCGGTTGTTCGTCCATTAAGTGAAAGCTGGTGCGCAGGCTTTCATGACGTCGGATCAATTCCCGGAAAGTTCTCTCCAGCTTCTCTTTATCCACTCCAAAACCCGATTGGAGCAGTCGATCCAGAGGTACAAACACAGGTATATTATAAACCGTTCCGGCAGGATCGACCTGCTGCAATATGTACAGCCGCTTCTGGGCTGAGGTCAAAACATAATGACTTTTCTTTTCCACGGGTTCCAGGGAGGTGTACTCATATTTAGCCGCGCCTTTTATATATCGAGCCAGTTTCCTGATATAGGGGGTCTTAAATATCTCCGCCAGGGGAATCCGCTTGCCCAACTTCTTATGCAGCTTTGTTATCACCGCACTGGCTTTTAACGAGTGCCCGCCTAATTCGAAAAAATTATCGTCGATGCCGATGATACTTTTTTCTATATCCAGGACCTCTGCCCAGGTTTCTACCAGGCATTCTTCCTGTTTGTTACGGGGAGCTGTATACTGCCTGCCGGCAGCGCCTATTCCCGGTTCCGGTAGGGCTTTACGGTCTACCTTACCGTTGGCATTCAAGGGGACATGCTCTATTTTTATAAAATATGCCGGCACCATATAATCAGGCAATCGTTCCGCTAAATACTCACGAAGCTTCCCGGCAGCCGCGCCCTGATCCTCGGTTCCCGGGGAAGTAGGTAGGGCTTCCCCTACTACGTAGGCGCAGAGGTATTTCTCCCCTGCCGCCGACTGCCTGTCTATCACTACCGCCTCGTTTACTCCTTCGTGTTCTAATAAGCGGTTCTCGATCTCTCCGGGTTCTATCCTGAAACCCCTGATTTTAACCTGGTCGTCAAATCTACCTAAAAATTCCACCGTGCCGTCGGCCAGCCAGCGGCAGCGATCACCGCTGCGGTAAAGAGTGACTGGTGATTGGTGAGTAGTGAGTAGTTTATAGGCCCTATCGGTCTTATAAGACTTATCCGACCTATTCGACCCATCCGGCCTATCGAGATCAAAAGAAAGAGAGGGGAACTTTTCCGCGCTGAGTTCCGGGTTGTTTAAATAGCCGCGGGCCAGCGCATCTCCGGCAATATATAATTCGCCCTCGATGCCGATAGGACAAAGTTTGTTATACTTATCCAATATCAGCAGGGCTGTATTAGCGATTGTCTCCCCGATAGGGACGCTGGATAAGCTCTTGTATTTCTCGACTTTCCGGCGGTCGATCTCTAATACGGCAGCCATGATCGTAGTTTCGGTGGGGCCGTACATATTAAAAACCCGGCAATCTTCATTTACCGACTCAAGACTACTTACAGTTAGATCATAGGTCAACTTTTCAGCGCCGATGGCCAGGTATTTTAAAGTGTGCAGCTTCTTGCCTACATTAATTAAATACCGATATTGAGTGGGTGTAATATGCAGCGTAGTAATTTTATTTTTTAGGATAAAATCCACTTCCAGGCCGGGATTCAACAAAACCTCATCGCTAATCATATACAACGAAGAACCGCCGGTAAGAGCAATAAATATTTCCCATACCGACCAGTCGAAATAATAAGACAAATTCTGGATAGTTCGATCTCCCGGCCCGATGCCCAATTTTTCGTAACCCCAAAACATCAGCGGACAAAAGTTACTGTGGCTGATGGGTACGCCTTTGGGTTTCCCGGTAGAACCGGAAGTGAAGATAACATAGGCTATATGAGCGGGCGCGGGCCCGCGGCCTATAAACGAGGACGAAACGATTTCTTCTTTTTTAGAAAATCTTCCCGAAGAAACAGGCTTTTTTTTCTCAATCCCAACCCGGGCTTCAGCCCCGGTTCTAACTTCCGGGTCATCTATAAAAACCGTCTCTCCTTGCCATCCTGATGCGGACAACTCAGCAACTTTTTCACTTAGACCGGTGCTGCTGAGGAGCAGTTCTACACCGCATTCCTCAAGGATGTACCGCGTTCTTTCCGGCGGGGCTTTGGGGTTTAGTGGGACGTAACCGCTGCCGGTTTTAAGTATCCCTAATATCCCGGTTATCATCTCTATCGACCGGTTTATCATTATGCCTATTAGACTCCCGCTCGCTGCGCCCCGGCTGAGTAGATACCCGGTTATGCCGCCGGAGGCTTCATCCAATTCTAAATAACTTAATTCTTGTCCGGCAAATACCAGCGCCTTGTTTTTGGGGGTTCTTCGCACCTGATCGGCAAACAACTGCGGGATAGTCTTATCCGCCGGGTAGGCACCGGCGGCTTTATTAAAATCATAAAGTAATCGCCTCTTCTCTTCTCCGGATAAAATCTCGATTTCACCTATTCTTAGCTCCGGGTTCCCGGTTACCGCTGTTACTATACGCCTAAAATAGCTGATAAATCTTTTTATAGTTTCTTCCAAAAATAAGTCGGTTCGGTACTCTACTTCAAAACAAAGAACTTCGCCGGTACCACCGCGGCTGCGCAAATCACATATAAAGGTCAGATCGAATTTCGCCACTTTGCTTTCAAATTCAACAGCAGCCAACTTAAAACCGGGTATCTCTACAGCGGGGATGTCCAGGTTCTGCATAAGAAAAACAACATCGAAAAGCGGGTTGCGACCGGCATCACGGTTCACTGCTACTTTCTCCACCAGCTCTTCAAACTGGTACTCCTGGTTCTCTAAGGCTGCCCCGATCTGCTCTTTTATTTCCCCTAAGAAATCCCCGAATTTCTTTTTCCCGGTTGGAAAACTGCGTACACTCAGGGCGTTGACAAACATGCCTAAAACTTGCGCCAAATCCACATGCTTGCGGCCTTCTATAGGAGTGCCGACAATGATGTCTTCCCGGCCGCTGAGCCTGGATAGAAATATATTAAATAAAGCAAATAATACCATATATAACGTGACATTTTCCTTCAGGGCTAAGGCTTTTAAAACCCCGGTTTCTCCTGCTTCCAATTCGAAACTCACCCGGCTGCCTTTGAAACTCTGCACGGTAGGCCGGGGAAAATCGGTGGGCAGATTAAGAACGGGGATTTCACCGGCTAAGGTTTCCAGCCAGTAAGCCTCCTGGGCTTTTATTATATCACTGCTGCGCCGCCCGTTCTGCCATTCGGAAAAATCCTTATACTGCAGCTTGAGCGGCGCTAAGGACTCTCCATTATAAAGAGCCAGGAAGTCTTTTAGAAACAAACCGATGGAGATTCCGTCCGATATGATATGGTGCATGTCCAACACGAATAGAAAAGAACCGGCGCTGATTTCGATCAAGACTACACGCATAAGCGGCGCTTGCGATAAATCGAAAGGACGTATGAACTCGAGGGCTGAGTTATGAGCTATGAATGATGAATGATGAGAGGAACTCTGCACTTCGTGCTCGCCGGCATTCGTTTCACCTGCTCTCAGGGGCTGCGTGCCCGCGCTGGAATATTCTATCTTAAATTCGATCTTTCCAGGATGGTGAATCCTCTGTACGGGTTCATCATCTACTACGGTAAAAGAGGTTCTTAAATTCTCATGCCGGCAAATCAATTTCCTGAATGTAGTTTCCAGTCGCTGCCTGTCGAGCTTGCCTTCCAGGTGCAATACCCGCGGGGTGTTATAAGCTGTCCCGGTTTCAGCGAATTGCTGCAGAATGTAAAGACGCTTCTGGGCGGAAGATAAAACATAATAATCCTTCGCTTCCACACTCCTGATGCCGGGAAAGCGATAATCCTGCTCTCCTTTCCCGGCTTTGATATAAGCGGCAATTCCCCTGACAGTGGGGGTTCTGAATACCTGCGCTAAAGTTACCCTAACGGAAAATGCTTTATGCATCTTCGAGGTCAACATTATCGCAGTCAGGGAGTGACCGCCTAAAGAGAAAAAATTATCGTCGATGCCTATCTTTTCTATTCCCAGTACTTCAGACCACA
>JAGLSW010000253.1 GCA_023135565.1 Candidatus Aminicenantota bacterium
GAACAAAACTTTTGTTTAAAAAAGCGAGAAACGTCCCCCTACAAACACTTTGAATTTATCTTTTCCCTAAAACTGAATAGTTACCGGGATAGTGATTGACCGCAGGACAGAACTATTATAAAATATTATTAAAATGTTACTAAGAAGTTAGATAAATAAAGGAGCTAAGATGAACATATCGATAATCAGCACGTCGGACATCGAAGGCGGCGCCGCCATCGCCGCTTTTAGACTGCTTAAAGGACTGCGGGAAATCCAGCAGGATGCAGTCATGGCAGTGAGAGGTAAGACCAGCGGTCACCCCGATGTATACAGGGTTGTATTTGCAGCGCCTCGATTCAGCGCGGAGCAGAAGATTTTTCGCAGCATCCAGCACATGGAGATAGAACGGAACCGCAGCGAACTATCCAACACCCGTTTCTCTTTTCCTTATCCCGGTTACGACCTCTCCCGGACGGAAACCATCGCCGCTTCAGACGTCATCAATCTCCATTGGATAGCGGAATTTCAGTCCGTGGAAACTATCGCCGCTCTTTTGCAGTTGGGTAAGCCGGTGGTCTGGACCCTGCACGACGAATATGCCTACAGCGGCGGCTGCCATTATACAGCCGGGTGTTTGAAGTACCGCCGGGACTGCTCGGATTGCCCGCAGTTGAAAGATAACAGCCTGCGGATTCCTTTCCATGTGCTGCAAAATAAGCTCAAACTGTGGCAGGATAATTTAACCATTGTCACGCCCAGTAAATGGTTGGCCGAATGCGCCAAAAAAAGCCGGGTTTTCAAAAACTTAAGAGTCGAAGTGATCCCCAATTCGGTAGAGACCCATATTTATAAACCCCAGGCAAAAGAAGCCGCCAAAGCCCAATTAGGGATAGACCCGCAGGTGGTAACGCTCCTTTTCGGCGCTTATACCGGTTTTGAGAAAAGGAAAGGTTTTTCCAAACTGCTGGCTGCCGTAAAGCACTGTCTGCGGGACCCGAAATTTAAGAACCTAAGCCGGCAGGGTGGCATTAAGATACTCACCTATGGCCCCCCCCAGGAGGACCTGGAAGAATTGGACATCGAAATAGAATCCACCGGGTATGTAGACGATATGGCGAAATTGGCGCAAATATATTCCGCCGCCGATATCTTCGTTTTGCCATCTTTGGAGGACAACCTGCCCAACACCATGGTAGAAGCAATGGCCTGCGGCACCCCGGTTATCGGTTTTGCCGCAGGCGGCATACCCGATATGGTGGCAGACGGCGTCACCGGGTATACCGCCCCCTGCCCGGATGTGGAAAAACTCGGGGATTTGATTTTGCAGTTGGTATTCGATGAAAACCTGCGCCGGGAAATGACTCTTAACTGCCGCCGTTTAATAGAGCAGGGGTACAGGCTGCGGGACCAGGCCGGGAATTATTTAGAACTGTTTAACGATCTATTGAAAAACAAAAAAACGGCAGCCGGGAATAGCGATCAGGGCAAAAGCAGCAGTATGCTTTTAGAAAAAAGAGAGATACTCCTAAATGAACGGAATACCGGTTACCAGGAGCAGTTTTTCGATATTTACCGCCGCCATGCCCCGGAAGTTATAGCAGGGCGGGAAGCGCAATTATCACAAAAAAATGAGGTAATAAAACAGAAGGATGCGTTAATAAAACAGAGAGATGCGTTAATAAAAAAGAAGGATGAACTAATTGCACGGAAGAATGAGGTAATTAAACAGGGCGATCGAAATATATTGAAATTATATAGGAGTCCTACCTTCAGGATCGGCAAGTTGGCAACCTTTCCGTTCAGGAAAATAAAAGGGCTTTACAAGAAAATAAAGGGCCCGGCGCGCAGTCCCGGCAGCCGGAAGCGGTAAAGGAGAATTTGAATCATGGCAAATAAACCGGTTTTTATTCACTCATTGTTCAGGACGGGCAGCACTTATATCTGGAATAAGTTCAGGCAGTCGGATCGTTACTGCTGCTATTATGAACCTTTTCACCATATCTTTTCACACGTAGACACCCGTAACCTGAAGGACGCCCTGACCAAAAATTTTAATGCCGTCAAACACCCCCGGCTCGACAAGTATTATCTTTTCGAGTATGAACAGGTGATTGAAGCGGCAGGACAAGTCGCCGCCGGGAGCGGCCACTCAACCCCCGTTGGTGAAGCCGGTCCCCCCCGGGCAATTACCCCATCCCCAACCGGCGGGGCCGAAGGCAAAGGCATGCCTTATTTCAAAAAATCTTTCAGTTTCGATGAATTCTGTTTTAATGGCGACAACCCCGACCTCAAAGCTTACATCGACTTTTTAATCGCCGCGGCAGGAGATAAAACCCCTCTCTTCCAGTTTAACCGTTCCTCTTTGAGAACCGGCTGGTTCCGGGACAACTATCCCGGTTCTTTGAATTTCTACCTGGCCAGGAATCCCCGTCACCAATGGCAGTCGTACATTGAACTTTATGAACGCACCCACTACCTGTCGTTTTTTGTGATGGACCTATTGATCGCCGGAATAAATGAAGACAGTGATGGTTACCGGGTATTGAGCCGGCATTTACCCCTGATCAAATACGAAGACTGCAGCGTGAACCATGAAATTTCTTTTTACCAACTGATCCAGGATGCCTATTCCCCTGAAGAGCAGTACTTAATTTTTTATTACACCTGGTTCCTGGCCTTTATAGAAAATGTATGCCGCGCCGACAGTGTCATCAGTATCGATCTCTTGTGCGCAGATACCGGCTACCGGGAGGATATAAATGCCCGTTTTAAGGACTGGGGCATACAGGGCGTAAACTTCGCGGACTGTAAAATTCCCACCTATTCCCGCTGCGCACTCCCGGTCAAAACCATGGAAAATATCGAAAGCAAAGTGCAGAAAATGCTTCTAACTGCTCTCAGCCCCGAAAAATTCGCCACCCTGCTGGACAGGCTTCCCTCCCCGGATGCCGGGTATTTCGGTTTCCGGCGGGACAAATTTTTGCGGTACCGCAGCGCGAAACTAAAAAAGGTAACCACACCCCAACAGGCCGTGGAAAAATACCGGCAAATGGTCGTTACCGCAGCAAAGGAATTGTTCCGCCAAATCGATGCCTTCGAGAGCCGGGAGAACCGGCTGCAAGCGCTCCAGGGCATCCGCTTGAGGTTGGATGAGAGCACACGAAAATTAGAGCAGGCCAGGGACGAAAAAAAAGAATTGCAGCGCCGTTTAAAAGAAAACGAAGCCCAAAGGGAGAAAATGGCGCAGGCCAACCATGCTCTCCGGGAGCAGAACCGCGCTCACCGGGAGCAGGTCCGGGTGATGCGGAATTCTCTCAGTTGGAAATTAACCGCCCCCTTTAGACGGCTCAACAAGTTAATTAAACCGCGGAAAAAGTAGTCATTATAAATAAAAAAATTATAAATCATGACCGCGGCCTCTTTATAATTAATAATTTATCGTGTATAATTGATAAATATTTTTCGAGGGTTCGTTTTAAAGCGGGCACGGAGGTTTTTTATTTTTCCCGGGTCCGGGCAGCGGCTCCGGGAAAGTCGAAAGAATTGAGGAACTATGAAAAAACAATTAGCATTTATCGATCATTCGTTTCATAAGCAGTCGAATGCCACGGCTTTTTTGATCGATTTGTTAAAAAAGCATTATGATGTTAAAGTTATCTGGGATGAAGCCTGGCGGGGAGGCCCTCCTACCAACTTAAAAGAACCGGTCAACCAGGGTTACGATATTATTGTGTTGTTCCAGGAGATACGTTATGGGAAAGAAAAAATAACCGGCACCATCGGCAGGAACCTAATACTGGCACCCATGTATGATGGCTGTGGCAGCTTATCCTATATGTCCTGGAAAAAATTCAAACACGCTAAAGTCATCAGTTTCTCAAAAAATCTCCATAACCGGCTGCGTGAAATAGGAATTATGTCTAAGTACTTCCAATATTTTCCCAGGCCCCGGGTTATCTCCTCAGCTAACCCGGGTAAAAAAGAATTGTGCGGTTTTTTCTGGCAAAGAACCGATCAAATCACCTGGCATCATATCAAACAATTAATCAGCGCCGCGGACTTTCATAAGATTCATATCCATGGTGCGGTTGACCCCCCCGGTTATCCCTTAATTCAACCATCCGCCGATGAAAGAAAAAAATACCGTATTACCCTGTCCAAATGGTTCCCCAAACAGTCGGATTACTTCGAAATTTTGGCTGGATCGAATGTTTTTTTCGTGCCGCGAATTAACGAAGGAATCGGAATGTCTTTTTTAGAAGCCATGGCCCGGGGGCTATGCGTTGTTGCCCCCGATAACCCCACCATGAATGAATATATCGTTCACGGCAGGACAGGATTGTTGTATGACCCCCAAAATATTAAACCCTTAGACTTCTCCAATCTACAGGAGATTTGTGAAAACGCCCGCCGCTGTATAGAAAAGGGGTATGAGGAATGGGTTAAAGCGGAAGCAGATTTGATCGCTTTCCTGGAAATGCCTTTCGACTACAAGGTTGACTATACGCCCCCGCCCCTAAAGGTCCGTTTCCCCGCCTCGGTCAAGGAAATAATAAAAGAGTATTTTCCCCGCTTAACGAAAATCCTAATTAAAATTAAAAGAAAGCTCAAAGGGCTTAAAATGTAAGGTGACGAAATGGACCGGGTAATATCTATCGTAACACCCTCTTTTAACCAGGGAGAATTTATCGAAGCAACCATCCGCAGCGTACTATCTCAAAAAGGAAATTTTTATATCGATTATATTATCATGGACGGGGGCTCAACCGATAATTCCGTCGAAATTATAAAAAAATACGAAAAACTTCTGGCAGAGAATTGTAAAACTATAACAAAAGAAGACACCGACTATTACATCAAAAAAAATAACGATTTTCCCTGGAACAACTGCCTCGGTATCGGTTACCGCCGGCAAAGCGAAAAAGACAGGGGCCAGGTTCATGCCTTAAAAAAGGGTTTCCGGCTGGCGGAGGGTGACATATACTACTGGTTGAATTCCGACGACATCCTGGTAGATGACGCCGTTTTCCAGGTAGTATGCGACATATTCGACAGCCAGCCCGGTTTGCAGTTGTTGACCGGCGACGGCCCCTTTATTACTAAAGCAGGCAAAGAAACCGGTCTGCACCATGTAGACCGCATCCAATTTAAAGAACTGCTCTACCTGGATTATCATATCTTGCAGCCCTCAACATTTTTCCACCGGGACGTCTACCGGGAAGACTATTTAAAAGAGCGCTATACCTGTGTTTTCGACGCCGATTTTTTTATCCACCTGCTCTATGATAAGGTTATTTATAAAAAGGTTAACCTAAGGTTTGGCGCCTTTCGCTTTTATGCCGAAAACAAAACATTGGGGCTGAGCAAGAGAAGATTTAAAGAGCAGCGCAAAGTATCATGGACATATTCGAAAAATGTTTTCTTTTTTATTATATCCAATATATACAGGTATTTCGAAATCGTTCTAAAACCCCGCTATTATGGAAAAAACAGGTGCTTTGATTTTCTTTTCAACGCACTAAGAAAAACCGGGTACAAATTGATAACAGGAAAGCCCGGCAGGTAATGGAGATAAATAGAGAAATGAACAAAAAAATTTTACTGGTTTACCCTCACAATTTCCTTGAACGCAAAATGGGGGTGGATTCCCGTTTTTATGGACTAATAACCTATTTTAAAACCAGGAATATCGAAGTGGACTTATTTGCCTTGAAAAATTTCGTCAGCTCCTGGGACAAGCAGGACTTACAGGAAAAGGGCCTGATCGACGAATTGTTTTTTTATGATTTTGCCGAAGGCCGCAGGCAGGGAAAAAGAAAAGGGAAAAAATGGCCGCTGCGGTTTTTAAAACAAAAAGTCTCCGGCGACGTTAAGTTTGCCGAGCTCCCTGATTATGCTTTTGACGGCATGAAAAAAAAGTTCTTACAAATTTTAGCGGCGAAGCAGTACGATTTTGTTATAATCAGTTATGTTTACTGGGCCGGGCTTATCGAACCGCGCCCGGCGAAGAACTGCCGCATTATCCTGGACCTATCCGATTTTACCACCTTAAACCTCTTCGACATGACAGCCGGTAAAATCGATACCGGCGTCCTGTTAGGCGAAGAAATCCGCCGCGTTAATTTATTCGATGATGTACTCTGTATTTCCGCGGAGGAGCAGTGGTTTTTTTCCCAATTTGCCAAAAATCCCTATTATTACTATATTCCTTTTTTTTTGAAAAAAGGCAGTCTCGATAAAAAAAATCCCAAAAATGACAAAGATAAATATGAAAGTAAAGATAAGGATAAAAATAAAAAGTATGATCTCCTTTTTGTCGGTTCCGATAACCCTTTTAATAAAGAGGGGATCGATTGGTTTCTTAAGGAAGTATTTCCTTTATTAAGCGCCCCGCTCAACATCTTAGTCGTGGGTAAAGTAACCGCCCATGTCCGCGAACAGGGATACGAAACCGGGAACAGCGGCTCAACTGGAAATAAAAATGTAAAATGTATCCCCTTTGCAGCCGATCTCGGGGATGTTTATAGGCAAACAAAAATAGCCCTTTGCCCGCTCCTCGGCGGCACCGGCATCAAAATCAAAGTGATCGAAGCCCTGGCCTATGAGCTCCCTGTTGTCACTACGCCTAAAGGTGTTACCGGTTTCCCCTCCAAAGCCGGGAACGGCTGTCTTGTGGCGGATACGCCCCAAGAATTTGCCGACCAGGTTTCCCGGCTTTTGTCGGACGGTAATTTTTACAATGAGCAAAGCCGTCAGGCGCGGCAGTATTTCCGGGAACATTTTGAGGAATCGAGAGTTTATAAACAGCTCGACCACATATTTTTATCCCCCGGGGAAATCCGTCGCAGCCGGGAAAAGGGAGAATAGATGCGTATCGGGGTTAACTGTTTTTTGTTAAAAAAAGAAATCGGCGGTCTGCGGCAGTATTTCCACCGTCTTTTTACATGGCTGTTGGAGCATGACCGCAAAAACCGGTATATTTTTTTCTATTTTGACGATAATGTTGAAGAAATGGAACTTCTGGGCAGCGAAAAGTGGAAAGAAGATGGCATAAAACTGCAGGAAAACCAGGGGGAAATTAGCCGCTATTTCAACAAAATAGACCTCTATTTTTGTCCTTTCGGCGCCCTATGGCCGCGTCCCATACCCGTCCCCGCCGTTGTAACCATCGTGGATATGCAGGATAAATATTATCCCCAATTTTTTACAAAAGAAGCCCTCCGTAACCGGGAAATATATCGCGACACATCCATAAGGATCGCCGGGCGCGTAATCACCATTTCCCATTTTTCAAAAGAGTCTATCGTGCAGTACCACCCGGCAAGCAGGAATAAGATAGATGTGGCTTACCTGGCTGCCGATCCCTGTTTTTCCGCTCCCCCGCGGTCCCCGGAACCGGGAATCCGACTGCCGGATAATTTTATTTTTTATCCCGCAAACCGCTGGCCTCATAAAAATCACCACAACCTGCTGAAAGCCCTGCTCATCTTAAAAGAACAGCACCGCCTAAAAGTGAACTGCCTGTTAACCGGCTTCGACGTCCCCAACGGTTATCCCCTGCAGCAGAACATATCCCGGTACGGCCTGGAAGACCGGGTCAAGGTTACCGGGTATCTTAACCGGGAAGACATGAAACACCTTTATGCCCGGGCAAAAATGCTTTGTTTTCCTTCGCTTTTCGAAGGATTCGGCATGCCCTTAGTAGAAGCCATGACAGCCGGCTGCCCGGTGGTCTGTTCCGACAGCTCCAGTATACCCGAGGTGGCCGGCGCTGCCGCCCTGCTCTTCGATCCCCTGGACCCGGCGGATACAGCGGCAAAAATTGCCCTATTATGGCAAGACGAAAAGCTAAGAGACACGCTTATTGTTAAAGGGAAAAAACAGGTAGAAAACTTCTCGATCCAAAAAACAGCAGAAAAACACCTGGAAACTTTTGAAAAAGCCCGTAAAACCTTTAAGCCTTCCCCTTATTTCTTTTATTTCAAAAAAATGTATGAAACCGGCCGCTCTTTTAAAAGAAATCTAAAAAGAGGCAGCCTTTTAAGGCGGGCAGTGCGAAGGCTTTCCAGGATTCTAAAGTGGAGAAAAAAATGACATTTAACAAAGATGACCATGTGTTTATCGTGGGGATACCCCGCACCGGCACCAGTATCGTGTACCGCACCATCCAGAAATTACCCAATTTCCGCATGGAAAAGATTAACCTATGGGAAACAGCTATTTTCAGGGATAATGTGTCCTTCACCGCACCTGACCTATATTACCCCGGTCTATTGGGTTACCTGCTCGGAGAAAAGGATTATTACGATAAGTTTTTGCAATCGGTTAAGACTTATACCGGCCGTTTACAGGACAGCGGGGACGAGAGTTATGGGATCACTGTGCCCCCCCCCGGCAATCACCCGCGCCGCTTGCTCACCGCCGCCAGGAATACCTTAACCCGGCACAAATGGAAGCGCAGCGCCAAAAACAAGATTATAAAAGTGTTTTTTTCCCATGCCCGGCATTGCCGCAGGGTAGAACGGATAGTGGAAAAGACTCCCCACCACTACCGCCATGTGCATCAAATCCTGTGGACTTTCCCACACGCCCGTATCGTTTGGATGATGCGCCACCCCGTGGACATTATCACTTCCAGCATTAAGCGGGCAAAAATCGACAAAAATTATAAAAATTATTGGGATTTGCCTGGTTTTATAATGGAGTTCAAGAATAGCTTCCGGCTATTTGATTACTATACGAAGCGCTTTGAAAATAAAATTTTATTAGTGAAATATGAAGATTTTGTCGGTAATCCGGCTGGGGAGATGGGTCGAATTTGCGACTTTTTAGGCGAAACTTACAGCGAAGACGCCTTAGTGGTCGAGGAGCATGAGAAGTTCAACTGGAAACCAGACCCCCATCTATCCGCCGACATCGTAAAACAGACTGAAAAGAAGTGGCCGGAACATCTCTCTTTAGAGGATGCCGAAAAAATCGAAGCCGCACTGCAAGATTTGATGAAAAAATACGGCTTCGATTTTTATTCCATGAGGTAATGTTACCATGAAATTCTTTAGAAAAAAAAATAAAATTGAGAAATCAAAAAATTACAAGCCCTTAGAAAAAGAACATAGAGAAAAGACTCCCTGGCTGTTTAACTCCCCCCCGGAAATAGTTATAGAGAAAGATAGGCCCCCCATTTTGATATACCAGATGGGAAAAGTAGGATCAACAAGTATAAATGCTTCGCTGAAAAATAGTGGCATACCAAACCCTGTTTATCACATTCACCAATTGAGATACGATGGGATCGAAATGAAGATTAAAGAAAATAAAAAACTAATGCTGATTAATTCAACAAATAATAATTTAACTGATCGGCAGAAGGTTTACAACCATCTCTATATTAAATTCATTATTAGACAGTTAGAGAATTACAAATTATTAAGAGAAAAGGTCGATAAGAATTTTAATAAGATTCCCTGGAAAATCATTACCCTTGTTAGGGACCCGGTAATGAGACAAATTTCCGATTTCTTTTTTTCATTTCACAAGCACCCTGAATTAATGAATAAGGAAGGGGATATCTTAAGAGAAAAAACCCTGGAAGTTTTGAAAAATGAGATAACTGAACTATTAACTCCTCCGAAGGACTATGTCCTGAAATGGTTTGATAAGGAATTTAAAGCAGTATTGGGGATCGATGTATACGACTTCCCTTTTGACCGGGAGGAAGGTTATACCATAATAAACTATAATAATATAAGTATACTTATTATTAAACTTGAGAAATTGAACCAATGTTTCAATAGTGCTATTTCTAAATTCATAGAGAAAGACAATTTGAAATTATTGGATAGGAACCAGGCAAAACAAAAATTTTATTACGATACTTATAAGTATGTTATGAATAATATTACTTTCGATTATGATTTCTGCAAAGCAATATATTCATCTAAATTTATGAAACATTTTTACAGTCCCAGGGAGATTGAAAGTTTTTTAACAAAATGGACCGGGAGTAAATGAAAAGTTCGTTCCCGGAACAAATTTACACCTGGTTTTTTTGGGGCGGCGCCCCCAGCCGATGAGGGGAGTATTAATAAATTAAACCAAAATTCGAGTAAAAAAAATTATAAACAGGCGCTTGCAGCCGTCTGTGGATAAAATAGGAGGACTATCGGGACTAAAAAAAAAGGCAGGATTTCTTGTCTATCGCGGATGCCCGCAAAATAGAAGACCAACCGCAGGATCTACTGCAAAAAACGGCTCCGATTCATATTTACCATGACTATAACTAAACGAATAAGAAGAATTTTCTTAAAGCTGAAGCATCTTTACAGGCGAAGACCGGCAGGATATGAATATCGCTGCCGGGGCGAATAATTCCCGGGATTCTAATGTGGAGAAAAAAAAATGACACCTAATAAAAACGACCATGTGTTTATCGTAGGAATACCGCGTACCGGCACCAGTATCGTGTACCGCACCATCCAGAAATTACCCAATTTCCGTATGGGAAAATTTAACCTATGGGAAACTGCTATTTTCAGGGATAATGTCTCCTTTAGCGGGCCTGACCTATATTACCCAGGTCTATTGGGTTACCTGCCCGGGGAAAAGGATTCTTACGATAAGTTTTTGCAATCGGTTAAGACCTATACCGATACCCTGCAGGGCCGCAGGAACAAGCATTACCGGATCGCCGCCCCCCCCTCCGGCAATCCTCTGCGCCGTTTGTTTTCCACCGCCTGGAATAATTTAACCCGGATTAGGTGGAATCGCAGCGCCAAAAGCGAAATTATAAAAACATTTTTTTCTTATGCCCGGCAGTGCCGCCGGGTAGAACGGATAGTGGAAAAGACTCCCCACCACTACCGTCATGTGCATCAAATCCTATGGACTTTTCCTCACGCCCGTATCCTTTGGATGGTACGCCACCCCGTAGACATTATCACATCCAGCATTAAACGGGCAAAAATCGATAAAAATTATAAAAATTATTGGAATGTACATAATTTTGTGACGGAGTACAGGAATAGCTTCCGGCTATTTGATTTTTATAAGAAGCGCTTTAAAAATAGGATTACATTAGTGAAATATGAAGATTTTGTCGGTAACCCGGCAGGGGAGATGGGGCGAATTTGCGCTTTTTTAGACGAAACTTACAGTGAAGATGCCTTAGTGGTGGCGGAGCATGAGAAGTTCAAATGGAAACCCGACCCTCATTTATCCGCCGACATTGTAAAAAAGACCGAAAGAAAGTGGCAGGATCATCTCTCTTTAGAGGATGCCGGGAAAATCGAAGCCGGGCTGCAAGATTTGATGAAGAAATACAACTTTGCCAATTATGTAGACAGTGCGAAGTAGCTATAATTTTTTTGCTGCGTAGGGAGGGGTGCGGCGCACCCAGCCTCTGAGCCGCTTCGCGGCAGGGAAGAACAACCCGCTGGGATCGTTTATAATTAACCCTAAGCATACGGTTTATTAGAAGTTTTGGGAAGTCCGGAAACCCTTTTTCAAAAGGGTTTTTGGCCGCCGGAGGCAAGTCGTTGAAAGCTGCTTGCGGGGTTGAATTCTATGAAATAAAGTTGTAATATTAACCATGATAAAAAGACTGGAAAAAAACAAATATTATCTCGATATCGCCAAAGTGGTATCCACCCGTTCTACCTGTTTAAAAGTGTCCATCGGGGCTATCATCTTAAAAGAAGATCAAATAATAGCCGCCGGTTATGTAGGATCGCCGCGTAAAACCAAAAGTTCCCTGGAGCACGGATTCTGCCTCCGGCAAAAATTAAACATCCCTTCAGGCACGCAGTATGAATTGTGCCGTTCCGTTCATGCCGAACAGAACGCCATTATCAATGCGGCCAGGAGCGGCGTCAGTTTGTTAGGCGGCGCCATGTACGTCTATGGCGAAGAGAGGCCCGGCGGTGAAATGCTCGATGCCTTCCCCTGTTTTATTTGTAAAAAAATGATTATCAATGCCGGTCTTGTCAGGGTGATATCTTCTGTAAGAAAAGAAAAAAGCGAAAAAGGATATATTGTTTTCGACGTGGAAGATTGGATCGAGGATTGGCAGCAGCACGACATCATCGAGGATAAGTATAAATATGGGGAATAAGGTATAAAATTGCCGCGAAGCGGCTCATCAAAAGTTTTTGGAAGTCC
>JAGLSW010000254.1 GCA_023135565.1 Candidatus Aminicenantota bacterium
CTGCCGGGGGCTAAACTTTTGAAAAAGTTTAATCAAAACTTCTTATGAATTAGAATCAAAAGCACTCCCTGCCGCGAAGCGGCTTATCGCCCTCCCCTCCCAGGCGAGTGGAGTTTACAAGCGGAACCACTCCGCCAGCAATTCTTCTTTCTCCACGGGGAATGTTTTATGGTAGAACTCATTGACTTTGGAAGAATAAGTATATTCCTTTTCCCACTGCCCGACGTTGGCCGCTATCTGTTTAATGGCGTCCATAACAAAATACAACTCAGCATTCGTCATAGTAGGATGCAAGGATAGCCTTACCCAGCCGGGCTTTAAAGAAAGATCGCCGCGGTTGATCAAATCGGTGATCCGTTTCGATTGTTCCCGGTCTACATTCAACAGGTAGTGACCATAAGTACCGGCACATGTGCAGCCGCCCCTGACCTGGATACCGAAACGGTCGCTCAACAGCTTTACAATTAGATTGTAATGAATATCGTCGATATAAAAAGAAATACACCCCAAACGCTCTTCGGCATTGTCTGCCAGGATATGGAGTTCGGGAATTCTGCGCAGTTCTTGAAAAGCAATTTCTACCAGCTCTTCTTCCCGTTTCCTGATGTTGACTGTGCCCATCTTTTCTTTGAGTTCGATAGCCAGGGCAGCGCGGATGGCCTGTAAAAAACCGGGCGTACCCCCGTCTTCCCGGGCCTCGATGCTGTCTACATACTTGTAAAGGCCCCAGGGGTTCGTCCAATCCACGGTGCCGCCGCCCGGATGGTCCGGCACTTCGCGGTTATGGATAACTGAATCCATAACCAGTACTCCCGAAGAACCCGGGCCACCTAAAAACTTGTGAGGTGAGAAAAATATTGCGTCCAATTTTTCCATCGGGTCTTCCGGGTGCATGTCCATGTCCACATAAGGAGCGGAGGCGGCAAAATCCAGGAAACAGAGTCCGCCTGCTTCGTGCATGATTTTTGCCATCTTGTGATAAGGCGTCTCGATGCCGCTGACATTGGAACAAGCAGTAAAAGAACCGATTTTATGTTTCCTGTTTTTATATTCTTTTAGTTGTTTGCGCAGGTTCTCCGGGTCTACTAACAGACCGTTTCCGGGTTTCACTATCACCACATCGGCAATGGTTTCCAACCAGGAAGTATGATTGGAATGGTGTTCCATGTGGGTGACAAAAACCACCGGTCTATCTGTTTCGGCGATGGAACATTTGTTCATATTTTGGCCGCACAGTTTGTAATTCAGAATGCGCTGCAATTTGTTGATTACACCGGTCATACCGGATTCCGCGGTAATCAGGATATCCGTTTCCGAAGCGTTGACATGTCTTTTAATCAACTTATGGGCATGTTGGTAGGCATAGGTCATGCGCGTCCCGCTTTCGCTGGTTTCGGTGTGGGTGTTGGCCACGAAAGGGCCGAAATCTTTTTTAATTTTGTCTTCGATAGGACCGTAGAGGCGGCCGCTGGCGATCCAATCGGCGTACACTATTTTTTGTGTACCGTTGGGCGATTGGTATTCAGCGTCGATGCCCACGATATTTTTTCTAAATGGTTCAAAATAATGTTCTAAGTTTTGCATACCCTATTTTAACATTAAACAAGAAAAAGTAAAACCTACAAAAAATTAATTGCCTGTCCCTTTTTTACTTTTTTTCGTTCTTGAGCACCTTCTTAACCTGAGTCCTATCGAGCTCCTCCTGAGTTCTCTTGAACCCCCCTGATCTCCTACAATTTGCCGAGAATCAAAGATAGACAGATAAGCAGGACCGTGATTGTCGTAAAGAAGGGAGTGAGCTTACGGGCCATGGGTGGTCCGGCCTTTTTAACAAAGCGGACGACACAGACTGCCCCGGTGAGGACAAGTATTCCTATAGGGATTAGGTAGAGGAAACCGGGTTTTGCCACAAAGTAAAAAACGATCCCCGATACGTAGGCAAGCGTCAGGCAGATGATAGATAATATCACGGTTTTGGTCATGCCCAGGCGTTTGGGTAGGGTCAGTTTCCGGGTCATCAAATCCTCCGGGAAGTTGCGGATATCGATTACTCCCCTGGCAGCGAACACGGCAAAGAAGAGCATCGCCGCCGGCAGCGCCAATTTTGGATTTAAGGTGCCGGCCGCGAATCCCATCAGCATATGCAGGGCGTGCAGCAGCCCGATAAGAAACGTGCGCACGATGGCGTCTTTAAAGAGTTGGAAAGATAGGCAAATAACGATAATTAAAATAAGTCCCCAGGGTATTAGCGCCGTTAGAGGCGCGGTCAGGAACGTGACAGCAAAGCTTGCCGCAGTAAAAACCAGGAAAAAAACGATTTTTAGCGCCGGAGCGATGAGGTCTTCGGTCTTTTTTTCTTGACTGCGCTGCCGGGCATAGGCGCTTAAAGAGAAGCCGCCCACAGCCAAGCACCACCCGGCCAGGGCCAGCCACAAGGCCGTTACCGGGCCTGTACCGGCGGTAAAAGCAGCCGAGCCGGTAATGGCGGCGGCCATGAGGGTGCGGGAAAAGCGAAACAGCCTGAGAAAGGCTTTTGTTTTAGACATTTGTTCTTTGTTTTCGGTCATTTTTTTTCTCCGAATATTAGCAGGGTATAATTTATCATAAAGGGAGGAAAATAACAACCCCAATCAGGCGACCACCTCACACTTCTCGCAATTTTAAGGCATCATCACAGGGTGAAAGTTTTTTTGCAAAAAAAAGAATTTTATGCTAAAATATTCCCTGGGGACGACGTCCCCACCCTATGAGTGTCCAGGAAATTTGCCATGCGACAGGGTTGACAAAAAAGCTTGTCGTTTAACAAACTTCCAGTAGGGGGCGGCGCCCCCGGCCCATGAGGGGCCTGGGAATTTGCCGGGCGACAGGATTGACAAAAAAACCTGTCTTTTAGCAAACTTCCAGTAATTTATAATAAGGAGGCATAATATGACCAGCAAAAAAGTGTTTCGATGTGTTGTGTTTTTTATCCTTGCGGTAACTTTAACTACGGCGGGATTCGCTAAAAAAAAGACTAATGAGAGCGCCTGGACGGCAAAGCCGGTGCTTATCGACGGCCAGGGCAAAGATTGGCAGGATGTCACTCCCCTACTAAAAAAGAAAATGGCGATAGAATGCGCTTTTAAAAACGATAAAAATTACCTCTATATACTGTTTACTTTTAAAGATTTCAAGTTCCTGAGCACCCTGAACAGTTCCGGCATGACAGTGTGGCTGAACAGCGAAGGCAAAAAAAAGAAAAAGTACGGCATCAAATTCCTGCGCCGGGTAATCACGGCAGACCACTTTATCGCCTTATTGGAACGGCAGCACGGGCCGCTGCCAGATTCTAAAAAAGCGGAAATAAAAAAGAAAAAGGCCTACCCGATTTACCAGAACGGCGTGGTAAACAAAGATTCCGATACGGTGGTGCCCATCAAGGTAGCCTCCGCCCAGGCGCCTGCTTTCAAGGTGGCCCAATCCCGTGAACAGGTAGCTTACGAGTTCCGCATCCCCCTGGCCAACGTGGAAGGCGAAGTAGTGGGTATAGGTACAACCCCGGGCCGGGATATCATGCTGGCTTTCGAATGGGGCGGTATGACCAAAGAGGTCAAAGAGCGAATGAAAAATCGGGGACGCAGCACTTCTGCCAGTAGTTACAAAGATGGTGTTTCATCCAGTATGCCGGGCAGCGAAGAAGGCGAAGGGGTCGGCGGCGGCGGCGTCAGCACCCGTGCTGAAGCCAGGGCTCAATATGCCCGTTCCCGTACTCCTAAAAAGTATTCTTTCTACGTGCCGCTCAAGTTAGCCGAAGAAAAATAAGAGTGCTTTTGCTTCTCGCTCATCAAACCCCACTCGCGTGGGGGAGCAATAAGCGGCTTCGCCGCAAAGGCAGCGGGTGAGGGGGACGGCGTCCCCAGTCCTATAAGCCGCTCCGCGGCAGGGAGCAGCGGGTGAGCGCCTTTGCTTCAAATCAAAAAAAGTTTGGCCTCCCCGGCAGGGGCCGCCGGAGGCAAGCCCCATAATAAGCCGCCGCTGCTCACCTGGTGGGCAGCCTTCCGCTTTTGTTCAAAAACCGGGTGGGATATATTTAGCGCTTACAATTACTTTTTCTCGCTGCGGACGGTGCGATCTACTAAGTTCATATAGTTGTAGGGGATCTCGATGCCCTTCTCATCAAAGGTATTCTTGATTCTCAACTGCAGCTGCCGCTCTACACCCCACTGCTCACCGGGTTTGGTTTTTGCCAGTGCCCGGAAAACCACGGCGGAATCACCCAACGAAATAATCCCCTGGGCAATAGGTTCAGCGATGAATTTCTCTTTCCAGTCGGGGTCTTCGTACATTTTAGAACAAATACCTTGTAATACTTCGATCACTTCATCGGCATCGGCGTCATAAGAGACTCCCACCTTAACTACAGCCCGGGACCACTGGTGGGTGGAGTTGGATACACGGGAGATACTGCCGTTAGGTATAATATGCAAAACGCCGTCGGTGGAGCGGAACTTCACGGTACGCATGGATATATTCTCGATAGTGCCGCTTTTGCCGTCGATTTCCACTACATCACCGAGAGCAAACTGCTCTTCCATCAAAATAAAAAACCCGCTGACAATGTCCTTTACCAGCGATTGGGCGCCGAAACCGATAGCTAAAGAAATACCGCCGGCTGCCACTAAGAAAGGCGCATAATCCACATTCAATTCACCTAACACCCACAATACGGCCAGTATCCACGAAAGAATCTTAACAAAAGAGAGAATCACCGAAGATAGGGTATGGTAACGCTGCTTCTGATGAGAGGTGACGTTCTCGCTCTGCTCTACCTTTTCGATGACCTTGCGGCTGACCCGCCGGGCTGTGCGGTTGATGCCGAAAACCAAAAGCAGGGCAATTAAAATAATGATTACGCCTTTTATGGCCTGGTTCTGTAGTTCACTTTTGCGGATCTTTTTTAAAGAGCCGATCTCTTTTTCAAGATTGACTTTTTTCTCTTTTAAAGTAGAGATGTTGGTTCCCGATAGGTAGATAAAAGTCTTGGTGGTATTTAAACGGGGAATCTCCGACCCGTTGATACGAATATCCCTGACTTCGGCTAAAATCAGGTTAATCCGCTTCTCGGCCAGGTCGGCGGCGGTTTTTGCCGCCTCTCTTAACTCCGCGGCCTCCGCTGTTTTCTCCACGATTTTGTCTTCTTCCTTCTTTGCTTCCGCGTGGAGCGCCGTTAACTTCTCCTGCTCTAATTCGATCTCCTGCAAAAAATCTTTCTGTTCCTCTTCTAACTTTTGAATGCGGGCGGAGAGTCCTAAGTCTTTACCGGCGTCGGCTTTTTGTTTTTTTTCTTCCGCTACTGCCTTTTTTTGGCCCGCGGCCTGGAGACTTTCGATTTTTTTATCCAACCGCTCTATTCCCAGGCTCACCCGGTTGATCTGTTCCTGCAGCGCAAGGATACCCTTTGCCCCTGTGCCGCCGTACTGCCTGATTTTCAAAAGCGCTTCATTTCTATTCTGCGGGTTCTCTTTATACAACTTCTTAAGATGGGGAAAAATCTCATCTTCCAGCACATTGAACTGGTCTATCAATAGGTCGAATTTGCGTTTATTGAATTCCTTTTGTTCGACTAATCGGTTAGTTTTTTCCAGTTCGTCGAAGCCGGGGAATTTCTCCGGGGAATAATTATCTAAAGTGACCACCTGGGCTTTAAGCTCCATGAGGCGGGCGTCTAATTTTTCCAATTCCGTGAGCGGCTGCCCCGGCGTTTCCTGCGTCTCCTGGGCAAAACAGCAGCCCAGCAAAACAAAAAATAATAAAATTAATAATGTTGTTTTTTTCATAGTTCCTCTACCTTTATCTAATTTGTAAACGCTGCGAACCGGGCGCTACTGTTCCATGTAGACTATCTTTACATGCCATTCTTCGATTTCGCCTCTTTGATCGCCGTGGTTGTGCACGGTTAATTTCCACCTGCCGTTGGGCGGTAAACCGTTGAATACATGGGTGGCGCCGCGGATTTCGGTCACTTCTTCCGGGCTTTCGTCGCTGTCCCAGATATCGGCCTGGGTGCTCAGGTCGGTGCCCAATATGTCGAGGGTTAAATCCTGCATGGCGGGATGCCTTACTCTTGCCATATATTCTACCCTCACGATAGGCGCGCCTTCGGGTATACCGAAAACATTGATCAAACTAAAACCGTCTACCACTACGCGGATATCCTTGGGGGCCGGGTTGGAAAAAAGCCGTTCGACTTCCCGGGGTTCCGGTTTTTTCTCTTTTTTGCCCATCAGCAGCACCACTACGGCTGCCACCGCGGCAGCGCCGAGAACAAGCAGTACAGGCGATATTTTTTTCTTTTTGGGTTTGTCCGCTTTTTTGACGACTACCTTTTCCTTCTTCTGGGGCTTTGCTTTTTCCTTTTTTGCCGCTATTGCCTTTTTCGATTTGTTTAAAACCAGATGCGCTTCGCTTTCTTCAGCGGCATTTACTGTCACCTTTTGGGAAGCGGTTTCATACCCTTTAAGCTTCGCTTTCAGGTCATGTTCACCTTTTAGGCATTTCTCGATTTTCAGGGGCGTTTTGCCCACTTCGTCGCCGTCTAAATAAACGGCTGCCTGTGCGGGTTCGGAGGTGATGCGCAGGCTGCCTAACAGGGGTTTCCGCAGCTCCTTAAATATATTGATAAATTTGGGGGGGTAAAACTCTTCGTCCAATTCCTGGTTGGGATTGAGTTTAATGACTTTTTCCAACTGGGTGCGGGCTTTTTCATTCTCCTGGATAGTAAAATGGGTAAATGCCAGGGAAACCATGATCTGGAATAATTTCTGTTTGGCTTTGACCAGTTCTTTTTTCTGGTTTAACTCCTCTATGACTCCTTCGTAAATTTCGATTGCTTTTTTGAAATCGCCGTTTTGATAATATTCTTCGGCTTTTTTCAGTTTCCCTGCCACTTCGTCGTCCGCGCTTGTGGTCTGTGCGAAAAGGGTGGAATAAGACCCGGCAAACAGGGTGAAAGAAAAGAGTAAAATAGTAATAAGGGAAATGGGTTTACTATTTCTCATTTGTTACCCTCCTTAGTTATTTTTTTAGAAAAATTTATATGTTTTCTTGTTTTTATCTCTACCGTTTCTATAATAGATTTATACCCCACTTTACTCAACTCCACGGTATGCGGCCCGGCGGCGATTTTCAAGGCGATCAGCGGAGTGCTACCGTAATCTTTGCCGTCGATTTTGACGTAGGCAAAGGGCATGCAGTTGATGGAAATGGTGCCGTAGGCGGGGAACTTCTGGTGCACTTTGTCGTTTTGGGCGTCGATGGAGACCACTTTCTCGGCGCTGCGGTAACCTTCTATTTCAAATCTAAAAGTGTATTTGCCGGGGGGCAGGTGCTTGTAAAAAGCCTGGGCTGTATTGCCTAACTTCGTATCGAGCCAGTATACATCGGCGCCTAAAGGAAACGAGGTAAACCTGATTTTGATGGGGACTGCCTGTGGGGGCGTCTTTTCCGGTTTCTCCGTGGGTTTCGGTTTTTCGATTTTAGCCCGGTCTTTCTTCACAGCAGTTTTCTTTTTTTCAACCTTTTTCGGTTCTACTTTTACCGGCGGTTTTTTTGCGCTGCTTGCTTCTTTTTTCCCGGCGGCTTCTTTTTTATCTTTTTCCTTTTGTTTAACTATTTCATCTTGTTTATCTTTTTCGACTTGTTTCTCTTTCCCGGCGGCCTCTTCCCGGTCTATTTCTTCTTTTGCCGGGGGCGGGGTGGGCGTCTCCTCTTTTTTAACTGTGCCGGTCAAGCGGACCGCGGCCTTCTTTTCACCGGCGGCGGTTTCCCGGCCTTTCTTGAAAAACAGGTTGTTAACCAGGAAAAGAGAGACGCTGACCAACACCAAAAATAGGATGACGAATAAGAACACCTTTTTGCTTTTTCCCCTGCCGCTTTCTAAAGACCTGAGATACCGCGAAATTTTGGCTGTTTTCCTATTTTCTAAGATATCTAAAACTTCGGCGGCGTTTTGGAACCTGTTTTCCGGTTTTTTTTCGATGCATTTGGAGATGATATATTTTATCTCTTTGGGCAGGTGCGGGGCTTTTTCGGCGATGGGCTGCGGCGGTTCGTTGACATGTTGGTACAGCACCTCTATAGAAGAGTCGCCGGAAAATATCGGTTTGCCCGATGCCAGTTCGTAGAGCATGGCGCCGAAAGCGTATATATCGGCCCGGAGATCGACCTTTTTGCCCCTTATCTGTTCCGGGGAGATATAGGAAGGAGTGCCGATGATGAGGCCCGATTGGGTCAGGGTCTCGCCCTTATCGCTGCGGGCGATGCCGAAATCCGCCAGGTAGAGTTTTTTTGTTTTTTCTTCCACCAGGATGTTGGCCGGTTTAATATCGCGGTGGATAATCCCTTTAGAATGGATATATCCTAAAGCTCCGGCCATTTCGCCGATCACCGTGGCCATTAAGTCCGCCGGCAGTTTACCGTAGGAGGCGTGTAAATCTTTCAGGCTTTGCCCTTCGATATACTTCATGATTATATAGGCGTGATTTTCCATGATGCCGGTATCGTAAACCGGTATCAGGTGCGGATGTTCCAATTTGGCATACAGGCGGGCTTCTCTCAGGAAACGTTCGTTAATCTCTTCGTCGCCGGCATACTGGCTTAATAATACTTTGATAGCCACATCCCGCTGCAGGCGTATATCCCTGGCCAGGTAGACTTCGGCGAAACCTCCTTTGCCAAGCAGTTTAATAATTTCGTACTTGTCGGAAAAATGCTCTTTTAGTTTATCTATAATGCTCATTTTCTTCTTAGTCTGTCGTGGAAATTATAAAACTAATTAGAAAAAAAAGCAACCCCTAACGCGCATTAAAACTGTACTTCGTGAATTTCCAAAAATTCCTGCTCACAAATCCCGGGTTACAAAAAAAAGGCTATACACTCGAATGCCTAATTTCTTGGCGAAGGGTATTTTTAAACCTGCACCGCTGCGCCCCGGCTTCCCGGATCAATTTCAGGCTGCGGGCTGCGTTTAATTCATTCTTAGTGTCCTGGGAATGTCGTACTTCCTCTTCAAAAATATCGTTCTTTTTGCCGGAAGTACCGGTTTTTTTCCCGAAAGGCATTAAAATGAAACAATAGGATTACTTTTTCCTATATCTATGCTCCCGCGCTTTCCTCCGACGTCCGCTCGACACGCAGCTTCTCGAGGACGGCTTCCATGTTTCCAATCCAGCGGGACTGCTCACTGTGCAGGATTTTTTCCACGCCGTCCACCAGGGTGCGAACTTGCTCTTCTTTTTTCTTTTCTTCGGGTAAAGCCAGCCACCAGGTTTTAAGATTGGATAGGGAACTTGCCGCCTGGTTATAGATCATCAGGTTGTTCTCTATCTGCTTATACTCCAGGAGCGTGGTGTATATACCGGCGAAAGACGTAGTCACGGCAACCCATATTTCCAACCCCACGGCTGCCAGGAATGTGCCTAAACCACCGAAGATATAAATCAATGCATGGAAAAATTTCAACTTTTTCTCCAGTGATTCGGTTTTCTTCTTGTAAAAAGTTAACTGGTCGTCGAGGCGGACTGTAAGATATTGAGCGGGCGTCAATTGACTGAATACGTCGCTGTCTTCCGCAACGCCGTAGGTAGATGGCGGGATTTCACCTTTATATGGCCGCAGCGCCGTCTGGTTTACATCTGTTTTCATCAAACGGTCGTTTATATCGATTATTGCCCCCTCCAGGTTTTTATCGGACCCGGGTTGTTCATCGCCTGTTTTGGCATCATAGGAACGGAGAGTACGATAACGAAATATTTCGCTCTTTATTCTTTCGGCCGCATTTCGCAGGGGCGTCCATTTGCTGCCCGGTTTAAAACGGTTGAATATCGCCGCCAGGACCGTGGTTGCGATAGGAAAAATGATAATCGCATAATGAAGCAGCCGGTCCGGGATACCGTCCGCCACAAGCACCGGGTTAGCTCCCGATAACAATTGCGAGCGCAGCACTGCCAGGAAAGCGGCAAGACCACCCAACATTAACACCCACACTTGCATCCTGTTGGCGCTGCTCTTCTGCAGGGAAGCGTTTTTTTCATAAAGGGCAAAATGCTGCCAGGCATGTTCTAATATGAAGCTTTTTTCTTTTTTTTGTGTTTGATTCATTTTTTACCTCCTTTTCGGTTCTGTTTTTCCCTGCCGGTTTTGCCGCGGCTCAACAGCCTGCCGCGGCTTTTTTCAACAGGGATCTGAATGGCTCCCCGCTCCGCGGGGGCGGCACTCCGTTTTTTTTGTGCGCTGAATAACTTCTAACTGCCGGTGGACCGGAAGCGCATTACTTAACAATAGACGCGGCAGTAGTATATCATAATCGAACTGCCGGTGTCCAACATCAACCCGGGTAAAATCAACCCCGGGGGCTATGCCATAAGCATTTTAGTTCTTTCCGGTTGGCCGGGGAGCTGCGATTTCAAAGTGAGGCTGGATTTGCGTACCGGGGTCCGGCCTGAAGCCTCGATAACGGCATTGAAAATGGCCAAAAAGGTATTCTCGCTTTCATCTATACTGTCGTAGGCGTTAAATGCCTTAGCTAACTTGCCCAGTCCTTTCTCGTATTCTAAAGGTGAAAGACCCTTTTTGGTCTTGATGATTTCCAGCAAATCGGTAACACCTTCAATTATGTCGTCTTCGATGGCATACAGCTTACCGAGAATCGTCAGCAGCCCCCTGTCTAAGGTAACACTCCCGGGCGCCGTTAGGCTCTTTACCGGCGAAGCGGCGATGGGTTTAAAGGCTTTCGGCCCGGTGGTAAAACCCACCGGGTTTTCCCGCCACATATTATATATGCCGCCTGTCCAGTAACACCAGCCTAATTTTTGCAGGTGCTGCTCACCGGAACTTAAATAGTTGGTCAGGGTCAATTGCCTGATGATACGGCGCAGGGGAGCCACCACATTGATATCCACGTTAAAAAGATCCTTAAAATCCTTCGGGGTAAAACGAACGTCATAACTGAGGGAGGTGGAGCCGTAATTTCCTTTTTCATCCCTGGACATCAGCGGTGCAATGGCCCGGACGGCCTCATCTTTGGTAGGCATTATGCCGAAATCGACGGCATATTGGAGATATTCTTGCAGCTCTACAGGGGTAGTGTCGCCGTCCTTGAGCATCAATTTATAATTCCTGGATACGTTGGTAATCGCATCGACTAAATAGCGCTGGGTCTCCTTGTCATAAACAGCGGCTCCATTGGAAGCCCCGGCAAGAGCTAAAACCATATTGGTATAGATGCTCTCGCCGTTTTTACACGTTTCACGAGCGGTATCCAGCTTGATATCGGTGGTGACGGTAAGCATACCGTTCGCCTCGCTCTTGACATGCTGCTCCGAATTGGTAATCAATTCGGTCATCTTCCGGTATTTAAAATCTTTGTGCCAGCCGGACATATTAACGCTGACGGTGCATTTCCTGGTGACCTGGTGGGTAAAAACACCCGAGTTTAGCCTTACAAATTTGGGATCGTAGTCTTCAAGCACCTTAGAAAAATCACCGCGGCCCGCCGCCTTCATTAACTTTTTCCCTTCTTCCTGCTGTAAGTTGATTTCCACATCGATCAGGGCGTCGTTCTCTTTGGCGCGGTTATAGCCCAATTGCATGTTAACCTGCAAGGATTGGTTCATGGACTTTTTAACCTTTTCATAAAGATTGTTTTTAAAATCATCAACAGCGTTCATTGCTTTATTTACTTCCCGGACTGCTTTACCTAACTCACTTTCCGAAAGGGTTTTAAAAGATTTACCGATGATACGTTCCGCGAAACCGATGAGTTTTTCATCGGCGTCGGCCTGCAATTGTTCCAGGTCGATGGTCTTCAAATTGGTGATGAAATGGTCTAAGGGAAATTTGGATTTGGCCGTGGTAATGACATCGCGGATCTCCTGGTGGGCTTTATCCTTGATCAGGGAAGTGACGTTCCCGGCTCGTTCCTTGAGGGCCAGCAGGCTGTCTACGGTCTTGTTGTTGATCTTAATTTTACCTAACAGCCAGTCGAGAGGTTTACCGTCGGTCAATGAAAACAGCACTTCGGTCAGTTCCTCTCCCAATACCTTGCTTCTCAATTGATCGAGGGAATTTAAAGAGTCGATTTTATCCAGGATATTGACTAATTTGTCGTCTACTTTTTGTGCTATTGGATCATAAAAACGGTCGAACAGGGAGACTGCGTAATCGCCTAAGTTTTGGTAGGAGGTTATCGCTTTATTAACACTGTCGATCACTTTGTTCAAGGTCTCGATACTGCCGAGCTTTTCAAAGGCTTCCCCGGTAAATTCCTGGATGTAATTCTTTGCCAAGCCGTCTAATTTTGCTTCAAGCTGCTCGAAATCGGTGTAGTCTTTGATGGTATCGAAAAGATTCAACCAGTTTTTCGCTTTAAGGCCTAAAAGGGATTCCAGGAACTCGTTAGGGGAGTCGGGCAATCCCTGCACATCCAGGGTGCCTCCCATAGAGACGTCGGCTGCCAGGGAAAAACTTTTGTTTTTGCTTTTCTGGACCTTCACGCGGGCCCAGCCGGGTTTGGAACCCTGCCGTACCAGGACAACGAAACGCCCCGCTACTTGCGATTGAAAGCCTAAACTGCCCATCAAACTTAACCGGTAATTTTCAGAAAGGGTAAGATCTTTAATTTTTACCGATGGCGACCCGGACATCTCATACCCCAAACCGAGATTGGCGCCGAAAGCGAGGCTGCCGCCGAATTCGAAGCTGATCGCTTCTCCCGGAGCCGGAGGCTCGGATATAGCGGCGGGCAAACGAACTTCCTTGAAAAAAGCTTTCAGCACATCTCTTGCCGGGGTATTTTTAGGAAAGGGGCTTGCCATGCCATAACTTGCATTTACTCCCGCCTTAAGCGAAGCGTCTCGTTTGAGTATACCGTACTCGGTTTTCGCATCCCCCCCTGCTTCCACCGCCGGCGCGATTTGTAAGAAAACGAGCAGTTGGTCGGCATGAGCGCCGCCGGAAAAATACTCCGTCATATCGAAATCTTCCAGGTTTTTCAACTGTTCCTGTTTACTGGACGGCCACAGCAGCAGTACTTTAGCTTTAGTATCGGCGTTGATTCCCAATGTAACGCTGCCGCTGCCGCCGAGCTGCATTTCTTTGTCCGTGCCGGTATCGAAGGACAGCGACACCAACTCCCCGTCCGTTGGAGTAAAGGGATTTCCCAGGTCTTTCACCTCGGTTAATATGTGAAATATCCCCTGGGGATTTAGCAGTCCTTTAATGTCTTTTTCGCCTAATTTTAAATCGGTCATGTTACGCTCCTTACTAACATTTTTTCTATTTTTTTTGCATATTTTACACCACAAGAAAGCCGAATAATTAGACGGCAGTAAATGAATCAAAAAAAGTCATAAGACAACAGGTTGTCCGAGAACTATTTCCAGATTTGCGAAATGGGAAATTTTCGACACTTTTCCCGGTGGGTTTGAATTCTCGGACAGCCTGGCAAGACCTGACCCCCGGGGTTCCGGTAGGAAAAAAGGGGACAGCCCGTCAAAATCGACTATAAGCCGAATAATTAAACGGCAATAAATGAATCAAAAAAAGTCATAAAACAAGACTTGACCCCGGTAATTTTTTCTAATCCCGCGGCGCAGGGCGCCGGTAAGGACAAAAAAGTAAACGGCTGCTTTTCTTTCCGCTTAGCTAATGTCGATACGCGGCTTGTTTGTTGTCGAGACTTTTCACTGCCGGTTAAAAGATTCCCGTTTTACTCTTGCCATAACTAAAGACTTCTATGCTGTACCCTGCGATGGGTACCGATAGCTGGATACCGAGAAACTTCCAACCGGGACTACTGAAGATAAGCTGTATCCCCCCTCCAACTTTCTCCGCACCCGATACACCAAACACATTCGCTTTTCCCCCTAAGTTTTTGGGTTTGTGAGTCACCCAAATCCCGACCTCAAGCGCTACTCCGCCGCCGGAATGCATGCCCCACGCTGCACTGCAACTGCTTGTATATCCCACTGCAGAGCCATAAGTGTCCATAGCTATTCCTATCGAGCCGGAGCCACCGACGAATAATCCGGCCGCGTCCGCCTCTATTCCGACGGAAAAACAATGAAATAAGTCAAGAAATTCACCACTCATAATATCCTCCTGATTTTTTTAAAATAAACTCTAAATATCGAATATCTGCTTGAGATTTTCGACCTTCTTGGAATCCAAACGCCCATTTTTTTGTTCAGCGACCATAACCTCGATATCTTTTTTCAGGTTCGGGAGCTTTTCCATTTTTTTTGCAACTTTCACCAATTTTTCGATAGCCTCTTTTTTATCCTTCATCACTTCATTCGCCAACTCTTGAAGCATTTTTTTCATGACGACATCTTGCATCGCTTTCTTGACGTCATCACCGAAGTCTTCCATCTTGTCTTTTACCTTACTGGCCATCTCATTCACTTTTTTACTCACATTGACATCATCAAGTTTGTCGATGGTTTTCGCAACGACTTTTTGTGTTTCTTTGACGGCCGTCTGCGTGGCTTTTTGTGTTGATTTTTTGGCTTTTTTGGCGCTTTTTTTAGCTTTTTTCTTTGCTTTTTTAAAACCCATGTGTACCTCCTTGTTTTAGATTTAGATTATTCTTAAAGGCTCTCGATGCGGAAAGACATCGCCTTTAGAGCTGTTATTGTTATATAACCGACCCGGTTAAGCCTTAACTATAAAGAAGCAATTTTAAAAAGTCAATGGCTTTTCCGAAAAAAATCAATCTTTTTTTATCTTTTCTTTTATTTTCTTCTCAACGGCTTCTTTTATGGGCTTTTTTATTTTGTCTTCTATGCGGCGTTTTACCATGCTTACCACCACGTCCGGGTGATAGAATTTGGTGGTGTTTATGTGCTCCACGAAACCGCCTACATGCTGCATCTCCGCTACCATATGACTGACTAACCAGCCATCCCGGTCCTGCGTTAAACCGGTTTCGCCGTCCCACAGCGCAATCAAACGAACCCGGTCGATGCCCCTGAGCAGCGATGAGATAAGCGCCCAACGGTTATTGCGCTCATAGGCGTCACCTCCCTCTTTCACTTTACCAATATGGTCTGCTTGAAAATAAATGGTGACATTTTTGTGGTTGCGCAAATTGTAATAACGCTCCACCCATTGGCTGCCGCCGGGGCTGACTTCTTCCTTGATGTAAGCATGCTCACGAACCGGCAGGTGAACCTTTACTTCCATGCCGCGGTCCAGGCAAGCTTCGATAAAGATAATATCACCGCCGCAGGCAGCCCCCGCCGTAAAGGCCAGGTCGTTATCCCCCCCTTTAAATTTGTCCAGGCCCGCGTCGATAAGTTTACGGGCCACTTCTTCCATTTTCGCGGGGAAACGCTTCTTCCCGCCTGCGTCGATCTTGTGACCGCGGAAAAGAAACACGTCTTCTTTATCGATGGTTCCCGGCGTATCCTCTTCTTCTTCCTCGACGTTTTCCCGGATATGGTTGATCTCATCACTCAACACTTTCTTGCCGACCTTGACAAAGTCCAGGCGCAGCGAAAGCGACTCCAGCATGTCTAATTGACTCATGGAAGATTTGAGGTTGAATATATTCTTGCGGGCGGTAGTCAGCGCTTTCTTGTAGGCTCGCCGCACCTTTTTGGGATCATCACATGTCATTACCAGCAGTTCCGCCAGGGACGCCAGGCTCCAGTAATCGCTTTTTTCTTCCCTGGCCATCTTTTCCAGGGTAAATTGTAGGGTGCCGTTTAAAAGGGGCAGGACAGACCTGACACTTTCGATATCCGGGTCACCTTCTTCATCGAATTTATCCGCCAGGTGTATTAGGATGATGGACAGCGTAAGCGCATTAATGCCCGGGTAATAGTTGTTCAAATCGGAGTAGTATCCCTTCAGGTAAGTTTGGATGGATTTTATCAGCCAATGAGAGGCGTTGTAGGCTTCTTTTAAACGTTCCGGCTCATCCGCCGCGTTTCTCCAGAATTCACTCCACATATCTTTATAAATACGCCCCAGGGCGGAAATAGCTTCCGAGTCGCCGGGTTCATCCTGGAGCAAGTTTTCCAGTTTGACGATGGCTTCATCAACCCGGTCCAGGCGGTTCAAGAGCAGCGCTTCCTCACGGCGGAAGTCCAAATTGCCGGGATTTATCTCCAGGCCTTCGCGATACTGCTGCAGGCCCAATTCATAAAGATTCATGCTTTTCATTGCTTTGCCCGCTTCACCGATAGCTTCTTCTTTGATGAGGGGATTACTAATCTCCTTGGTGAGCAGCAGGATATCTCCGATGCGCTTTTGCCGCTTGGCAACGGTAACACGCTCCTTCCATTCGTTGTATTCACGCCAAAACCCGGTGGCCAGGGGGGTGCGCAGAGTTTTGCGCTCCGGCTCGGTCAGCCCGGTCAACAAGTTGAAAATAGGACTGTGAACGGCGTCCCGGTCGGAAGCCCAGGTGTCCCGGGCACAGCGCATGATAGCCATCTTATCTTTTTCCATATGGGCCGGGTCGGGTTTGCCGTCTTTGCCGGTGTGGTAAGGAATAGTGCGCACATTGAAGACATCGAAGGGCATATAGGAACGCCCGGATTGGATATGTATCACTCCGCGTTTGCGCATGGCATGGCGAACACCCAACTCGTAAAACACATTGGCGTTATCTATGCTCATGTCGCAGATGGCCAGGTCGGCTAACAGGAGCTCCTGGAACATGTCGGTCAGGATATCACCGGCCACGGTTTCTTCATCGGCCCGGAAAGCTTCGAAACCTGCTTCCTCCAGGGCCGGTTTGATCAGGTCTCGATAGATAACGTTAAAATCGTAGAGCTGCCCGTCGGCTCCCCTTTTCTGCCCGAAAGGCATGATAACAAAAGCATGAGGTTTCGTTTCCCGGTGCATCGATTCCAGCCGCTGTTTCTTTATTTCATCCCGGCTCGGTTTTTCTACCGGTAAACTCGCCACCTCATCACCGTCGGCTTCGAGGTTTTCCCCGGCTTCTTCAGCGGCCGCCATGGCTGCTTTTTCCTTTCCATCCTTGCCTGTTTCACCGGCAGGTGGTAAGGCTCCTACCACGGCTTTCCCGGTACCTACCGTGGAACCGGCGGCTTCCTTTTTATCCCCCAGCCTGTTGTTTTTCTTTGCATCTTTAGACCTGGATTTCCTGCGTTTAAGTCTGAGTTTTCTAAACACTCTCTCGATTGCGTCCATTAAGTTACTCATTTTATTATTCTCCTGCATGTAAAGCTTAAGTAATTGACAATAATTTTCTTTTTTAGGCTGCCATAATAAAGTAGCGTTTTTCCAAGACAAAGCTTGAAAAAAAACCACTGCCGGCGGGAACTCGAAATATGTACAACATGTTTTTCATTACCGCCATGTAATGGCACAGGTAAAAATTAAGTCAATACTTTAAAGACGGGCACATGACGGTTTATCCCGGTACCTGAAAAAACCGTACTGTCCCGTTCATAACACAGCAAACATGAAACCTTCAATGCTTACTTTCTTTTCGGTGCGGTACTATTATATAAAAAAGAAAAAAAGATTTCTATAACAAATGATTCAAAATATACAACAAATCGTTCAAAATGCAGGAGGACTATAACTATTGTCTCACGACTATAACTATTGTCTCAAAAAAAAGCGGGCTTTAGAATTTAACACCCAACCCGGCGCCTATCCGGAAACCGCCCAGGTCTGTATCGAGTCCATCGGCTGCGGTGTCGGAAGCAAATAGGTAGCCTAAGGTAAATTCACTGAAAAAGCGGTCGCTGAATTTGTATATCCAGGCGGCGTCTAAGAGTATACCTACTGCCCGGCCCGAAACTTCCTCTTCAAAGGCTTCCTCGGAGTAACCGATAAAGGATGCGCCCAAACCGATCCTGTAATCGAAGCTGATAGACAAATTCCGGTAATAACCAAGTCCCAGCGATAAAGATTGTTCCCTCCATTTGGCCGGGCCGTCGAAGACCGGTATGGTGCCGCTTTTGGAGGAGAAATCATAACCGCCCCAGAGATATAAAGACCGGGTAATCCTGAAACCGGCGCTTAGCCTGGGGGTTAACATGCCGCTGCCGTAGATATCTCCGAAACGCGCTTCCGCCGGCAAAACCTGGTTACCGCCCACAGAGAAAAAGAACCTGGTTTTCAATTCCGCACGATAGTTTTCCGCGGTTTTCACATTGTCCAGGGTGAGGCTTTTGTATACTTTCCGGGAGGGATAAAACAGGTAACCGCTTTTTGCCGGTTTGACCAGGCCCGCCCAATCTTTCTCGAACATCTTTGTATATTCTCCATTTTCGCCGGTTTCCAGTTTGACGGCAGCCGTGTCTTTTTCCTTGCCCAAAAAAGTTAGGGTGACACCGGGCATAACCTTGCCTCTTTTATCTTTTACCCGGCCCCCGATTTCCGGCAGCCTGTGGGAGCGGTATCCCTGGCCCGGTTCGGCCCCGGTAACAGTGCTGTATTCCCGGCTCGCCGGTTCAAACATGTGACCTATTTTAACGGGGGTGACGGTGCCGGTCCAGTCATAGGGGACGGCAAAGGTGTAATTACCCTGTACATCGGTTGCCACGGCCCCGGTTTCTTTGCCCTGCTCGTCGGTGAAGGTAAAAGTGACGCCCGCGGTGCTGCCGCCCGCCGCATCTTTTACCCGGCCCGAAATCTTCGTAAGAGGATCCGCTGTGTAGTCCTGGCTCTCCCGGTCGCCGGTTACTTTCAAATATTCCAGCACGGCGGGAGAGAAATCAAAGCCTTTTTTTGCGGGTGTGACATTGCCCGACCAGCCGGGAACAACGCTCAGGTGGTATTCTCCATTGGCGTCTGTCAGGGCTTTACCACCTTTATTGGAAGCTGTGATTCCCACCCCGGGCTCTGCTGAGCCATAAATGTTTTTAATGCCGCCGGAGATGGTGGTGCCGCGTGTAGCGGCGGCAAATTCCGCGCTAAACCCGCTTTCGATCCGATTGCGGTTACTGCCGTGGGGAGAGGTCCAGGCCTGCACCTGGAAATAGTAGGTGGTGCTGGGTTCCAGTTCTTCGACCTTCAAGCCGGCTGTGATTTTGTCCGCGGTTACGCCGGCGATTTTTTCATAAGGGCCGCCTTTTTTGTCACTGTAATACACCCGGTAGCCACCGCTGTCGGTTTTATAAAGAATAGGCTGCCAGGCTAAATTAATAAAAATCTTGTCGGCTGAAGTGGCCTGGATTTCTTCGGGTGCGGTGGTCTGGGTGCTCTGCCAGTTCCGGCCCGCTTGTTTTATTTCCAGGAAACCCGCCAATGAAGCGTCAGAGGTATAAAGTCCATTCCATTTAAAATTGGATTTATTGTCGGCCAGACCGGTTAGTTTTCCCATAGAAGAAGGAATTTCCCCGGTTAAGCGGTTATGACCGAGGCGGAGTATTTTCAATTTCGACAGGCGGCCTAATTCTTCGGGAATAGGTCCACTGAGCATGTTGCCGTCAAGCAGCAGTACTTCGAGGTTTTTTAGGTTCCCGATCCAGGCAGGAATACCTCCGCTCAAGCGGTTGTAGCGCAGGTCTAATTTCCTGAGGCCGCGCAATTGCCCGATCCAGGCCGGGATCGTTCCCGATAAGCGGTTATTGCTGAGATCCAGGGTGTGCAACTTTTTTAGTTTGCCTGCGTCGGGGTGAATTTCCCGCAGCCCGTTGTCGCTTAAAATCAGGCTGCCCAGGTTTTTCAGATCGCTTAATTCAGCGGGAAGGACGCCGCTTACATTATTATTTCTCAGTTCTATTTTCAACACGCTGGTATTACTTTTATTGCAAGTTACTCCATACCAGGTGTTTTCCGTTCCCGGCCTCCCTTTCCAACGTTCTCCGCCTTTGTCCCACCTGGGGCCGTTGGCGGCGTCGAAGAGAGCTTTCAGCGCATTGCTTTCGCGCCTGGGAATCTTACCGTACATAGGGGCCGCGGCCCACACCATCGCCATCATCACAATAATTGTAAGAGAAATTAGTCGTTTCATTTTATTACCTCATTTTATGCCATTACATGGCGGTAATGAACAACATGTTGTACATATTTCGAGTTCCCACCGCCAGGTGGCTTTTTCTTCATGCTTTGTCTATAAAAAACACTATATATTATTACATTTTTTTAATTGCTTTTTCAAGACCAAGCTTGAAAAAACTATATCTTTGCTTCATTGGACTCCTTGATACTCAAGCCGCTTTCATGAAGGGCCGCGGCTTTATAATAATAGGTTTCACCCGGCGTCACATTCTTGTCGTTGTACTCGAAAGAACCGCCGCTCTGCAGTTCAGTGGGGCTGACCCGACCTATTTCTTCGTAATAGCCGCTCCCGGTTCGCCGGTAAATGACGTAACCGGAAAGAGGAATGTCCCCGGTGATAGCCACGTTCAGCGTGACTTTCAAATACTCTTTCTTTATGAAAGGCGTGCCGCCGATTACCCACTCCGCCTGGAGACCCAGGTCGATACTGCCGAACAGCGCAGTAAAGTCCTGGGCATATTCGTGATCTTCATAGGAAGAGGCCCGCGACGCGGGCATGAACAGGAAACCTTCTTTAGAGGGAGTCACGGAACCGTACCAGCCCCTTTCGATTTTATGCTCGTATTGCCCGCCAACTACTGTTTTGGCTGTGCCGCCGTTGTTGGAAAAAGATAGGGACACACCCTCGATACCGGAGAAACCGCCGCCGGTAAAAAGATTAATCTTACCGGAAAGATACAACTGCACAGCTTTGGCGGAAAAATTGCCGCCGCTCCGGGGAGAGTGCACAGCCGTAAAAGGCAAACCGGCAGGGGTGAATTCATAACCGGTTTTCTGCGGTGTGACGATTCCCGTCCAGCCGTTTTTCACTGCCTGGAGATACCGGCCTTCGGTATCGGTTAAGCTGACGCGGCCGCCGTTGGAAAAGGAGAGGATGACGCTGCCTACGCCTTTTCCTCCAGCAGTGGTAATCTTGCCCGTAACAACCGGGAGCTGCGCTTCGGCCCGGTAATCCCGGACTCTATCTGCGGTTATGTTATTGAAATTTGTAGGACCCGGTTCAAAGCTGAAGCCGAATTTCTTCGGTGTGGCTGTACCCGACCAGCCTTTATTCACCAACCGGTAGTAATTACCGTCGATATTGGTGGCCGCATAACCGCCGTTATTGCTGAATGTGACCACCACCCTGTCTAAGGCGGCGCCATTTACGTCAGTCACCCGGCCTGAAATCAAAAAGATCTCAACCGGGTCGTCTCCCGGTTGATCGGGGATGGAATCAACGGGGGAGGCCTGGATAAGCACATCGGAGGTATCAAAGGCTTCTACTTTATAGGCGTATATTTTATCCGTGTTTATAGTCAGGTCGTTATAAATATAGGTTCTTTCGCTTTCAAATTCGGCTTTGGGAATCTCTGCTATCGGCTCGTAACGGCCGCCTTCCTCTTTCTTGTAAATAACGTACCGGCCGGAATTAGCATTGGGCGTGCCTTTCAGGGTGACCGTAATTTCCCCATAGCCTTTTTCCATAGCCATGGTCTTTTGGACTTTCCAGCGGGCGTCGATATCCAGGGTAAAGCCGATATGCGAAGCTATATAGTCGCGGTTTTCGAGACTGTCGCTCACAGGCGGGTACTGGGTGTAGAGCGGGGAGAAGGTGTAATTCTTTTTTATCGGGGTGACTGTGCCCTGCCAGTCCTTTTCCACGGCATGGATGTAGTAGCCGCCGGCATCGGTGACGGTCATGGTGCTGCCTGCCTGGTTTGAGAAGGATATGAGAACGTCTGGAATGCCTTGCCCGGCCTGGTTTTTTACCCGGCCTGAAACGAAGGTGAACACCGGGTAGAGGGATTCGGCTTCATAGTCCTCTCCGCTGAGGTTTCCGTTGACTCCGGGATAGCTTCGTTCTCCCGGTTCGAATTTATAGGAGATTTTCGATGGGGTGACGGTGCCGTTCCAGCCGCCCGGCACCCGGTGGGCATAACTGCCGTCAATCAACGTTTTGGTTGAACCGGCGCCGGAGAAGGTCAGTGTCACCCCGTAGAGCGGCATCCCGCCGGTTGTTTTTACGACTCCCTTAATTATATAGGACTGTGTATTGGTGGGCAAAGCGGCCATATAGTTTTGGTTTGTTTGATCGTCGCTAAGGTTGGTGTAGGAGATGGAGGCGGGAAAAAATGTATAGCCGGTTTTTTGCGGAACGGCTTCGCCCGACCAGCCGTCTTCAACCTCGTGTGAATAGCTGCCGTCGCTGCCGGTGACGGTAGAACCGCTGCCGGAAAAGGTGATGGTGACACCGGGCAGGCCTTCGCCGTTTGCAGTGACTTTCCCGGAAATGATAGGCTTGGTGGATGTCATATCCAATACCCGGACACTGCCGTAGCCGGCGCCCGCCATGTTAACCGCATAGGCCCTGATGTAATAGAAGGAGCCCCGGGTCAGTCCGGTGATCTGGCCGGTAAAGCTGCCGACGTCGCTGCCGTCGATGGTATAGCTGTCGGCGGTGGTGGGAGCGCCCGTTTTATTCCAGCACAGGCCCCGGGCGGTGACCTCCGCGCCGCCGTCATAGGTGACTGTGCCGCCGCCTGAGGCTGATGTAGAATCTATCAATGTGACCGGGTCAGTAATGACGGTAGGTGGGATCGGTGACGTGGTAAAGAGCACCTGGTTACCATAGGCCGTGCCCACGCTGTTGATTGCATAGGCGCGAACATAATACGTAGTGCCGGGAGTCAGGCCCCTAATGTAACTGGAAAATGCGCCGCTGCCGCTTCCGTCGCTGGTTTTAGCGTTTGCCGTGGTGGGATTGGGGCGGGTATTCCAACACACGCCCCGGGCTGTCACCGCCGCCCCACCGTTGTTGGTGACATTGCCGCCGCCTAAGGCAGTAGTGGGTGTTATCGCGGAAACCGGGTTAGTGATAATTTGAGGTAAAACCGGCGCAGTCGTAAAAGAAACCTGGTTACCGTAGGCCGTGCCCACACTGTTGACCGCATAGGCACGGACATAATAAGTAGCGCCCGGAGTTAAACCGGTAATAGAACCGGTAAAAGCTCCTATTCCGGTGCCGTTGGTCGTATTGCTGTCTGTGGTGGTGGGATTACCGGTGGTATTCCAGCAAAGGCCGCGGGCCGTAACCGCCGCTCCACCATTGTTGGTGACATTACCGCCGCCTGTGGCAGTAGTGGGAGTGATAGCGGAAATGGCGTTAGTGGTGACTGTAGGTAAAACCGGTAATGTCGTAAAGGAGACCTGGTTACCGTAGCCGATTCCGGCGCTGTTAACCGCATAAGCGCGAACATAATAAGTGGCGCCGGGAGTTAGACCGGTAAGAGAACTGGGAAATGCCCCGGCGCCGGTTCCGTCGTTTGTACTGCTGTCCGCGGTGGTGGGGCTGCCGGTAGTGTTCCAGCACACACCCCTGCCCGTGACCGCCGCCCCGCCGTTGTCGGTGATATTGCCGCCGCCTGTGGCAGTTGTGGGAGTGATGGCGGAAACAGCGTCAGTGGTGACTGTCGGCACAACCGGCAGAGTCGTAAAGGTCTCCTCGCCACCGTAACCGGAGCCTACGCTGTTGACCGCATAGGCACGGACATAATAAGTAGCGCCCGGAGCTAACCCGGTAATAGAACTGGTAAAAACCCCGGCACCGGTGCCATCGTTTGTAGTATTATCCGCGGTAGTAGGAGTGCCGCCGGTGTTCCAGCACACGCCGCGGGCTGTCACAGTCGCCCCGCCGTCGGCGGTCACATCACCCCCGCTGTCTGCTGAGGATGAGGTTATACCCGTAACAGTCGTGGTAGTAACGGTGGGCGGTTCAGGGGGGGTAGTAAAGGAAGCCTGGGCGGAATAACCGCTGCCCGCGGTGTTAGCGGCAAAGGCTTTGAAATAAATGGTGGTTCCCGGAGGCAAGCCCGAAACCGGCAGGATAAATGTGCCGGTACCCCAAGTGCCGGTTTCCGAAACTTTCGTGCCCTGACCCGGAGGGGTAAAACCATTCGTAATGCTCCAATAAATCCCCCGTTCCGTCACAGCGGACTCACCGGTTTCGGAAACATTGCCGCCTAAAGTGGCGGTAGCGCTTGTTACAGCGGCGCTGGTGGGCGTATCCACGGCAGGAACGCCGGGGCTAATCTTTGCCACAAAGGCATCCCCGCCGGCTTGATCGCCCTGGTAGGGATTCAAGGTGGGAAAATCGACGCTGCCCGTACCACCGGTCAAATAGGCATTACCGAAGCTGTCTACGTCAATGCCGCCGCAGCTTTCATTGCCGCTCCCGCCTAAGTAGGTGGAGTAGAGCAGGCTCAAGGTGCCGCTCCGGGTGGGATCGAGTTTCGCAACAAAGCCATCATCTACCCCCCCCTGGTCTCCCTGGTATTGGTTGAAGGTGGGAAAATCGCCGCTCTTTGTATACCCGGTCACGTAGATATAACCACCGGCATCAACGGCTATGCTGTCACCCCTATCCTCCCCGGCACCCGAAAGATAGGTGGAGTAGAGTAACTGCGCCGCGCCCGTCTGGGTGATGTCGAGTTTGGCAACCACCACATCAGTATTATTAAATCCGGCGCTTCCCTGGTAGGCGTTCACGGTAGGGAAATCGCTGCTCCCTGTATACCCGGTCACATAGACATAACCGCTGCTGTCTACGTCTATGGCCACACCGACATCACCTGCATTGCCGCCCAGGTAGGTGGAGTAGAGCAGGCTGTTTGCGCCGCTCTGGGAAGCATCGATTTTGCTGATAAAAAAATCATCAATATTAGGACCATCCCCCGGATCGACCATGCATGGGTTCAAGGTGGGGAAATTAGCGCTCGCTGTCTGCCCGACGACATAGGCATAACCGCTGTCGTCTACCGCTATTTCGTGGCCAGCTTGTGTCCAACCTCCTGCAAGGCAGGTGGAGTAGAGCAGGCTGGCTACGCCGCTCCGGGTAGGGTCGAGCTTCGTGACATAGGCGGCAGTGATCCCCTGGTAACCCTGGTATTGATTGAGGATGGGAAAATCGCCGCTTTCTGTTAACCCGGTCACATAGACATAATCGCTGCTGTCTACGGCTATGCCGTTTGCGCTGTCGATACCGTTCCCCCCCAGGTAGGTAGAGTAGACCAGGCTGGCAGCGCCGCTCTGGCTGGGGTCGATTTTAAAGACAAAACCATCCCTGTTGCCCAGGTCAGTCTGGTAATGGTTGACGGTGGGGAAATCGGTGCTGTACGTATCACCGACCCCATAGACATAACCGTTGCCATCTACCTTTATGTCGATACCGGCATCAAGATTGTTCCCCCCAAGGTAGGTGGAGTAGAGCAACTGCGCCGAGCCAGTCTGGGTAAGGTCAATAACGGTAACGAAGACGTCTATTTGCCATTGGTCTCCCTGGTACTGGTTTTTGATGGGGAAATTGCCGCTTTCTGTCCTCCCCGTCATATAGATAATACCGGTGTCATCCACTGCAATAGCAGTGCCGAACTCTTCATAGACTCCACCCAGGTAGGTGGAGTAAGCCAGCACCACCGGGTCGATAACCAGTTCGAGATTTTTGTCGTATTCGCCTACTTCGAAACCATAGGCGTTCTCGCCTACTTTTTTGAAACGGGCGACCACTTCTTGTCTTCTGCCTTTTGCCTCTTTGCCTTCCTGCCTGATGCCTACTGCCTTCTTGCCTGATGCCTTCATAACTTGATAGGCGTAAGGTTTTTTGTGTACCAGTTCGCCGAATGTCGTTTCGATAAGCAGGCTGCCTTCTTTGTCGATGCGCGTGCCTTTGACGTCTTCATACTGGAAACGAATATCCGCCGGGTTAGCGCCGGGTTTGACGATCCAGTCGTACTCGATCTGTTTCTCGATGCCGTAAACCTGGAGGTCGATGTTTTTGTAAAGGCTTTTGTAGCGCACGGCCATTGCGGTGGGCGCGGCCAGCCATTTGCTTTTATCATTACCTCTAATATAGTTGACCTTGAGTTTGGCTTTCTCCAGGGCCTCGATCTCCGGGTTCTTGTTGGCGCCCACGAACAACAATCTCGACACGTCCCTATTTGTTTTAGCCACAGAGGTCACAGAGGACACAGAGGGGGAGTGAGTGGTGATTGTTGAGGAGTGGGATGGCTGCCGCGAAGCGGCTAAACGGCTGTCCCCGCCGGAGGCTTTGGGATTTGTATTTTGTGATTTGGGATTTTCTTTTTTGACGCTGTCAAAGATTAGGCCCTCTTTGGTCAACCACAGCGTGTACCGCGAGGCTTTGGCATAGAAACGGGCTTTCTTATCCACCTGGCCCTTATTGGCGATAAAATAAAGGGGCATCTTCCAGGTGTCGATTTTCGGGCCGCTCTTCATACCGGCGGCGGGGATAGCCTGGTTCTTAAGGTCCACGGCGGAATCTTTTATGCCGCTGTGCGGCGGTTTGTTCTCGATGATCCCAGTGGCAGCCACGGCGAAAAGAAATGTAATCCCGATCACTATCGAAAAAATTAGACCTTTCTTTACCCTAACAGGGATACCTGCTGCCGGGAAATCCATTACCTGTCTTACTCTCTTGTTAACCATGGTTGCTACCTCCTAATCAAATTTGTTTTAGTGTCATTAGGCACCGCATATGCCATTTCACGGCGGGCACCTGGGGTGCGGTAATAATAACATATTGTACAGATTTCGAGTTCTCACCGTAATAACATAATACTATTATAACCGCTAATAAAAAAAAAATCTACAACAAATGATTCAAAATATGCAACAAATCGTTCAAAATTCAAGGAGGACTATAAATATTGTGCCATATAAAGTTTTGGGGACAGGCTAAATTTTCTCCTTGCGAAGCTGTACCCGGAACGTTCGCAGAGCGCTTTGACTAACCCGGGGCCGGGAATCGAGACACAATTTCCAAAACACTTGACTTTACATCTTTTGTTTAATAAAATCTGCGTATGAAACAAAAAAACATTCGGCAGGCAATAATCCCCTTAACCGGGAACCTGCATCTGAAAAAGGATGTAAGGAGAAAAATAAAATGAACCTGGATCCATTAATAGATAACATAACGGCAGGACAGGTTATCCCTATCATCGGGCACGATTTATGCCTGGTGCACAACTACGACGACAAACCGGTTCCCCTGGAAAATTTCATCGCCTCTGAGCTCACCCGCAAGCTCAACGTGCCCTACACCGGGCAGTCTATCAGCGAACTGGCTTTTGCCTACCCCCAGGATAATGTCATGCTCACTACCTATTCCATTTATGACAAGATCGACGAAGACAGGTTCTATCTCGAACCCTTAAAAAAATTGGCGGGCATTACCGATTTTAAATTTTTGGTTTCCACCACCCTGGACGACCTGCTGGAAAAATCCCTGCGGAAAACACGAAACCTTAAGGACAGTCGACTGAAAGTGCTGGATTATTCCTTGCAGCAATTCGCCCAACCCCCGGGGGAATATGAAGAAAAACCCCTGGCAACAGTATTCAATTTATTAGGCAGCTTCAACAATGTGATCGAATCGGCTTTTAACGAAGAGGAAACATTAGAACACATCTTCTCCCTGTCCGACAGATATAATCGCCACCCCCTGGCCGAATATTTCGCCCAACAAATAAAAAACAAAATCCTGCTCTTTATCGGCTGCGATTATCCCGACTGGTTCATGCGCTTCGTTATCCGGATTTTAACCAACCAGCGGTACAAGTCCAGGATTTTCAGCGATTATATCGTCTGCGATAAATGCACCAAATCCCCGGAACTTAACAAGTTCCTAAAACAATTTAATAAAAATATCGTCGCCATTGAAGGCGTAGAAGAAGGACAATCCCGGGCTTTTGTCGATCAATTGTATGAAAAATGGATGGATTTCCAGGAAAATAGACCCATCCAATACGATGGCTCGGTCTTCTTAAGCTACAACCACCCGGACCAGGAAAAAGTGAACACGCTGAAAAAACTCCTCAAAGCAAAAGGAGTCCGCAATGCCTGGTTCGATATCGAAAACCTGGACGCCGGGGAACATAAAACCCTGATCGAAGATGAGATCAAAAAATGTAAAGTGTTTGTCCCGTTGATTTCGAATAATTCCCTGACCAACAACCAGAGCTATACCTGGAAAGTGGAATGGGCGGGTATCGAAGTCAGGCTCATGGCGGATAAATATTACGGGAAAAAAAGTTTCCAGATGGTACCTATTATCCTGGACGATACGGAGCGTAACGATGAACGCATTCCCCCTTACATGAGAGATTTCTCTATCTGGAATTTAGACAAAAACAAAGACCGCATCGTAGAGGAAATCACTAAAGAACTAACACCGCTTTGATAACCGAGTAAGCGCTAATATGGAGGGTTTATGCCCATGAATAATAAAGATGAACATAAAGGCTGCATCGTAGATAGACAACACCCCTATCCCGGCTTGTTTTCATTCCGGGAACAAGATAAGGACTATTTTTTCGGCAGGCAGCGGGAAATCGACGAGCTTTCAGAACTCATCGAAAACGATAGGCTGACCGTTGTATTCGGGAAATCGGGGGTAGGCAAAACCTCCCTACTGCGGGCGGGACTCATCCCTAAACTCAGCGACAGCTATTACCTGCCGGTCTATATACGCATCGACTTCGATAACCGGGAAAAATCCCCTACAACACAGGTTAAAGACGCTGTCGAAGCGAAAATAATAGAAGTGGCCCGAGCCGCGGAACCTTTCGGAGATAAAACCTTGTGGGAATACTTTTCTTACGTGGAAATATTAAAGGGATTCGTGAAACCGCTGCTCTTTTTCGACCAGTTCGAGGAACTTTTCACCTCGGGCAAAAACCATCCCGGCACAAGTAACGAATTTATAACGGAAATAGCCGATTTGATCGAAAACCGCGTGCCGGTAAAAGTACAGGAGCGTTTGGCCGGGGAAAAACAGAAAATAAAGAGTTTGCAAGGGGATAGGCCAACCGGTTTCCGGGTTATTTTTAGCTTGCGGGAAGATTACCTGCCCCAGTTGGAAGCCCTGTACAAAATTATTCCTTCACTGCGATACAGCCGTTTCCGGGTGCTGCAAATGCAGGGAAAAGATGCCTTAGACGCAGTTCTAAAACCGGGAAAAGAGATAATTAAAGATCAACAGGTGGCAGTGGAAATCATAAACAAAATCCCCGGCGCAAAAGGCGCTGATTATAATCCCTATGAAAAAAAGACCGACTCATGGGAAACCAAAAGGATCGAACCTTTTTTATTGAGTCTTTTCTGCTACCAGGTGAACGAAAAACGGCTGGAGAAAAACGCGGCGGAAATTTCCGGGGAGTTGATAAAAAATATCAGCACCGCGGATATTATCGAAGACTATTATGGTGAAAATATCGGACGGTTTCGCCCCGGTGTAAAGATCGCTATCGAAGACCTGCTTATCACCGCGGAAGGCTACCGCAAATTACAGGATAAAAATTCTTTGAAAACCGGATACGGCATCACGGAGGACGAGATTACCGGGTTGGAAGATAGGCGCATCACCCGCAAAGAGGTGCGCCTGGGTATCGATTACATCGAATTGATACACGATGTGCTGGCCCCTATCCTGAAAGAGAGCCGGGATAAGAGGCAGGAAGCGGAAAGGCAAAAAAAAGAAACGGCGGAAAGAAAAAAGAAATACAGCCGCATTATTTTTACGGTCATCGGGATGGCGGCTATTTTCATGGCGCTGCTGACCTTTTATGCCTTTAAGCAGAAAACCGCCGCGGAAGAGGCGAAAGCGGAAGTCGAAAAAGAGAGTCGTAATATTAAAGCCTATGAACTGGCGGCCCGTTCCGACAACCTGCTGGATAAAAACCCGACCCATGCCTTCCTGCTGGCGAAGAGCGCCTATAATACGGAAAAGAACAACCCGGATGCTTTTAAATCATTATTAAATGCTTTTTATACCGGTGGTTTTTACAGCGCGCTGCTGCGCCACGATAAACCGGTAAGATCAGCGGGATTCACCGCGGACGGTAAATATATCGTTACAGTAGACCGGACCCCAAAAACCCGCTGCTGGGATTTCAGCGGCAGGGAAACCGCGGGGCCTGCTGCCGGGAAAAACAGCAGCGTAATTCGTGGAACCGCTGAATTTAGAGGCAGAACTTTGCTAATAACCGGGGACGGTAAAAAAACAGTCCGGGTGTTGACCGCGGCGGGCAGTGTTGCCCGGGAACTAAAAGGTCATACCGATATAGTGAACAGCGCTGTTTTTTCACCGGATGGCGACTATGTGGTTACCGCTTCCGAGGACAACACCGCCCGGTTATGGGATATAACTTTTACGAAAAACAAAGTCGAAGAATTTTCCGGTCACACCAGTGAAAGAGCCGATTTTTACGCCGGTTTTTCCCCGGACGGCAAGGTATTGACAGTCAGCTCGGCAAAAGCGGTATTGTGGAATTTAGAGGGCAAAACGCTTAAAGAAGCCTCGGCCCCGGACGGTTTCAGGCTGAGAGGAAAAGCGGCCTTTTCCGCCGGCGGGAAATACGCCGCCATACTCACCGACGCCGATCATGAAATCGGACTGTGGCGCCTGGACGAGGATCAAATCGTCATCTTAAAATTAGAGGGAGTTACGGAATCGGTAGCCTTTTCTCCAGTCGCAGGCAGCACGGAAATCCTTACATCCTGCGTAGATAATAAGGCCCGCCTGTGGAACCTGCAAGGCGCTGAGTTAGTCGAATTCTCAGGGCATACGGATGAAGTAAATGCCGCGAATTTTTCAAAGGACGGGAAATATATCGTTACCGCCGGTTGGGATAAAACAGCCCGGGTATGGGACCGGAACGGCCGGGAAATACAAAAGCTCACAGGTCATGAAGGGGGCATTTATTCCGCTGTGTTTTCTAAAAACGGGGAATATATCCTTACCGCCGGCAGGGACGGCACAGCCCGGTTGTGGGATTTCCAGGGCGAGGCGCTGCAAGTTTTCGAGGGTCATACCGGGCAGATAAGAACGGCGGTATTTTCTCCCGGCAGCGACGTTATCATAACAGCCGGTGACGACAAAACCGTGCGCTTGTGGAATTTGAACGGCATCCAGGTGTATAAATTTAGCGGTTTCGAATATGTCATTCAAGCTGCCTCATATTCTCCCGGGGGCCGTTATTTATTAATCGCACCGGCCCATGGCCCTGCACAGTTACGGTTAGTCGCCCCAGGTGAAATCTTAGAGCGGATGGCATCCGCAACCTATAAGTCATCTGAAACATAGATCTCATTTTAAAAAATCTTCGCAAAAAAACAAGATTTTTTCCGATGAGTAGTATAGTGATATTAAAGGGGATTCCCAATTCTATGTGAAGCAAGACACTCCTTAAGATTGAAAACACCCACCTGCCCCCCACCATCTCCCCCGGTAATCGTTTTTTCGGCGGATTCGGCGATAGTCACACCGGAACTATCCACTACCGTAAATTTATAAGTGTAGGATTTATCTTTGTCGAGATATTTGTCGTAATACACATATGCGCCGCTTTCCAGTTGAGAGCCGGGGATATCTTCAAGCTGCACATATTCCTGCCCCGCTTCCTTTCTATAAATAACATATTTCGCTACCGCTATGTTATGGGGATTCTCGATATCTAATTCGATTTTCCCAAACTGCTTGCTGATGAGCCAGCCGGATTCGGTCCCCCTAAAGACCTGCAGGTCCGGAACAAAAATAAAACCGGTATAATCCTGGTCGCCCCGGTCTGAAGTCACCCCGTTATAAGTCCGGGACGCAGGCGAAAACACATATCCTGTTTTTGCCGGGGTGACGCTGCCGGACCAATTATTATTTACGGGCCGGCTGTAAACGCCCTGCTGGTCCGTAAGGGCAGTTCCCCCATTATTGGAAAATAGTAGGCTGACTCCCGGCAAACCGGCTCCACCGGCACCGGTGACAGCGCCGGAAATGGACGGATTTTTTAAGGTTTTAAACTGCAAATTCTTCCCGTATGCCGTACCCGTGCTGTTGACGGCATAGGCGCGGGCATAGTAGGTCGTGTCCATTTTTAGACCGGTTACGGAAACGCTAAAAGGCCCGGTTCCCAGGCCGGCGTTCTTATGGGCGCCGGCTTTGGCGGGATTGAAAGAAACACCCCAACACACGCCCCTGGCCGTTACCTGCGAGCCTCCGTCTTCCATCACATAACCGCCCACTGTGGCGGAAGCGGCGCTGATATTATAGACGTATTCGGTGCTCACCGTGGGTGCGACCGGGTAAAAAAGCTTTGTCACAAAAGCGTCGGCTAATCCTTGATCACCTTGATACTGGCCCAGAATGGGAAAATTAGCGCTGTACGTTCCCCCGCCTACATACATATTCCCTATGCCGTCTATGTCTATGGCAAGGGCATGGTCGTCGCTTCCTCCTCCTAAATATGTGGAAAAAACAAGACCGGCCGCACCGCTGCGGGAAGTATTGATCTTCGTAATAAAGACATCTTTACTGCCTTGATTTGATTGGTATTGGTTCTTGGTGGGGAAGTCCGAGCTCCAGGTATACCCGGTTACATAAGCGCTGTGATTGCTGTCAACCGCTATCCCCATAGCCTCTTCATCTTCGCTCCCCCCTAAGTAGGTGGAATATAACAGGCTGCCCGACCCTATTTTGTCTGGATTTAACTTTGCCAAAAAGCCGTTATCATTCGCTCCTCCCGACCCGACATACTGCTGGTACTGGTTTTTGGTGGGGAAGTTCTCACTGCTTGTGGTGCCGGTCACATACATATAGCCGTTAACGTCTAAGGCGACTGCGTTCCCGACGTCGGACATTGTTCCACCCAGGCAGGTAGAATAAATTAAGCTGGCTGCGCCTGATTTGCCCGTATCTATTTTAGCGGCGAAAGCGTCAGAACCGCTCAGGAAGGTTTGGTATGGATTCTTAGTGGGAAAATTTGAACTGTGTGTGGAACCGGCCACATATGCGCATCCGTCCTGGCCCACATCTAACCCAAACCCATAATCCTCCATGCCGCCGCCTAAGTAGGTGGAATAAATGAGCGCGGAATTCCCGCTGCGACTGGGGTCCAACTTCGTTAAAAAGGCGTCATAATCACCCTGGTGTTCCTGGTACTGATTCAAGGCAGCAAAATTTGCGCTATTTGTCCTGCCGGTCACATAAATATAGCTGCTGCCGTCCACGGCTATTTCATAACCTTCATCATAACCACTGCCCCCTAAATATGTGGAATAAACCAGTCCGGCGGCGCCGCTGCGAATGGTATCCAGCTTGACGACAAAAGCGTCGCTGTCCCCATTATAGCCATGGAATTGATTTAAGGTAGGAAAATTCGCGCTTCGTGTTATCCCGGTGACGCAGACAAACCGTTCCTGGTCCACGGCAATTCCCCTGCCGTGATCGAACCGCGATCCGCCTACGTAAGTGGAATAGAGGAGGCTATCGCTGCCGCTTTGCCCGGGGTCGAACTTGGTGATAAAGGCATCATAATCCGCTTGATTGGCCTGGAACTGGCCTGTGATAGGGAAGTCCGGGCTGGAAGTAGTCCCGGTCACATAAATGTAGCCGTTGACGTTTACTTTTAAGCCATAAACACATCCATTATGGCTGCCCCCTAAATAGGTGGAGTAAACCAGCACCACCGGGTCGATGATCAAATCGCGGTTTTTATCATAGTCGCCCACGGAAAAGCCATAGGTGTTTTTGCCGGTTTTTTTGAAAGTGACGTTAACCATTTCCCTTTTTGCTTTCCCGGATTCCCGGCTTTCCCCCTTTTTGTCTTCTTGCCTTTCTGCCTTAATCTCCTGGAAACTCACCGGCTTTTTGTGTTTCAACTCACCGAAAGCGGTTTCGATAATTAGGTTGCCCTTATCGTCGAGGTGGGCGCCTTGCACATTTTTGTAAACAAATTCGATGTTTTCCGGATTTCCTCCGGCTTTGACGATCCAATCGTATTCGATTTGTTTCTCGATGCCGTACACTTTTAAGTCGATGTTTTCATAGATATTTTTGTACAGAACCGCTTGCGAAGTAGGAATACCACCGTGCCACTTCGACCTGTCCCGGCCTTTAAAATAGTTGACTTTGAGTTTGGCCGGTTTTATAGGAACGATCTCCGGGTTCTTGTCGGCACCCACAAACATCAGCCGCGATACGTCACGCCCCACCACGTGGGGAGGGGTTAAGGGCTTCCCGTTCTTACTTTTATTCTCTTTTGCAATTTTTGAGTTATGACCGTGCTGCCGCGAAGGGGCGGGGGCTGTCGAATCGAATATTAAGCCTTCTTTGGTTAGCCACAGGGTGTAACCCGACGCTTTGGCGTAGAAACGGGCTTTCTCATTCACCTGCCCCTGGTTGGCGATAAAGTAAAGGGGAAATTTCGCGAAATCTAAATCCGCTTTTACCGCGGTGGCAGCCCGGCTGCTTAAATCTGACCGGCCTGCACTTATACCCTGAGTAAATGCCGGATTTCGATCAGGCGGCGCCGAACCTAAAAAGCAAACCCCACATAGGACTATAACAAAAATAACAGTAAAAAATATTCTTTTTTTCATTTTCTTAAACCTCATATACGAAATTTGTTAACGTTTTCATATTATGTAATAGCAAGAATGATGCCGGATTTATAACATGCTGTCTACAACGGGGTTTTCGGCAATCAGGATATTTCACCTCACAAAAAAACAGGCCGCCGGGAATTAAATTAGCAGTTTACTGTAACATTTTGTATCAACACATTTTGCGGTTTTGCCGGTATTTCCCCAAAATGCTGGGCTATTCAGCATTTCGCCATGTATCCAAAACGTTACAACTTTTTATTTCAAAACGGCGCAATTTCCCCCAAAGATGGCGAAAACGCTTGATAATAGATCATCTACCCAGGTGTAACATATTGTTACAATAGGCGAACCTGAAGCCTGCGTAAAGCGGCTAATTTTTTTCTAAACGTATCGCTCATGAAAAGTTTTTGGAAGTCCGGAAGGCCACTGCGTGGCCGGGCAACAGCCCCTCTTCAAAAAGGTTTTTGGCCGCCGGAGGCAAAGTTGATAGGAAATTTGGGACTGCTCTCACGCTTGACAAAGCAGGGTTATTAATGATAAAGTGGTATCATAATGGAAAATATCGTTTACCTAATTGCCCTGCCTATTTTGGCGGTTGTGCTGCTGTTAATCTATATCAACCGCAGGCACATCAAAAAATTACTGCGCCCCGCTTCTAAACAGGACATCATCCTGGGCGCAGGTTTTACCACTCATTCACCTATCGTCAAACTATCTTTCGATGAGTCGTTGAACGTGGACCGTTTTACCGGCGAACTGCGCAGTTACAGCCTGGAACATGCCGACAAAGCCTTCAAAGAGATATACGAGATCGACAAACCGGGAGGGGAAATTACCCGCTTGATCGAAGGGGTAAAAGAAAAGATCGAAGGAAATAAACTGATCTGGGAATTGAGTAACGAAGGCAAAAGACTGCTGAAAGAAAAAAGTATCGAGTGGTTTAAGAATAAAGAAAGCGGTAAATTCCTGCCCCAACTGGTCGGCAAAAAAGGGAAAAAAATCGGGGAACTACTCAAAAGTTACGGTTCCGTCGATATTACCAAAATCACAAGGCTGGCGAATATCGCCGTAAATGCAGCCAATATCGTTTCCGGGGCAGACCAGGCCAAAAAGCTAAAAACCCTTTCTAAACAAATAGATTACCTGACCGCTGCCCGCAGGATCGATCATTTGAGTAAATTAGAATCAAATTTTTACCTGGCTAAAGAACTGCTGTCCAACCCCCTGGAGCCTACCAAAATAAACAAAGTTCTCGACCTGCACCGCGAAGTGATAGAGATGCGCACCAACTGGAGAAACGAGATCGAACACCGGCTGAAAAATATCGACGACCCCAAAACGAAATCTTTCCTGAAGAAACTCTTTTCTACCCGCAAATCGCGGGACAAAGAGGTTTTCAGCGAGATTTCCCAATTTGAAGAAGAGATCGGCCTGATCGATTTTTCATTCATTTACGACATTGCCTTGTGCGAAAGCATCGGCCACGTCAATTCAAGCTTATCGACTGAAATCAACCGGCTGGAAGAGACCGGGAATTTGCTGCAAAAAAAAGCGAACTATCTTTCCGGCGCCAACGAAGAATATAAAATCGACAACCAAATCAAACAACTCGATAGAATTATCCGCAGGTACAAAAGATTCCGGCCTGTAATTCAATAATCGATGTACAATCTTCAATGTTCAATGATCAATGAACGGCGCCGCTTTAAAAGCGGGCGTTTTTCCCGGCAATCTTCGTTTTGATATGGAGATACATCATTCATTCCCGGCGTTATAGAATCGTGATCCCGGATCACAACTTTATCATATCGTATCATAACTTTGTCATCGGGGATCATAACTTTATCATCCGGTATTACAATGTTATCATTCAATATCACAAAATTGTCTCTCATGGAGAAAAGAACCAACCCCCGGAGGGGATTATCTTTTCTTTTTCTTGACTGTCCCCTTTTTTCTACCAGCCGGAACAAAGCCGCTGCCGCACAACCACCATCGATGATGAATAATTTTTATCCAAATTTGACCTGTACCTTTTCCGGCATCTTGACTCCTAATTTGACAAAGAGAACGAAGCATCGCCGGTATCTGAGATGGCGGTGTCTCTTTCTTTAATTTTGATCGTATAGCCGGAACCGGCGGCTGCCGCGCCCCCGCTGTGCTGACCCACTGTCCAGGAATAGGAACCTAAAACCGGGCTTATAATTGCGACGATAGTACCGACCAACACTCCATTTTGCCATAAGGTAATCTTTAAATCACCGGCCACTCCGGGAGCCGCCCAGGTAATGTTTTGCGTAGAACCGGCCTGCCAGTTCTCGCCGCCATCAGGCGATGTCACTTTTATCCCTTTTATCGTAAAAGAGGCGTCACTAAAATCGGCA
>JAGLSW010000255.1 GCA_023135565.1 Candidatus Aminicenantota bacterium
GGTGGCACTGAGGGGCTTTTTTGTTTTTTGCCCCGAAGTGACGGGGTGTGTTAGCTCGTCGAAAAGCACCACCGTTCAACGCTTCCCCACGCGAGTGAGGTTTGTTAATTTCGTTATCTCCGGGTGAGGCGCGCATCATGAAGAATTACTATGAAATTACTTTTTGCCTCCGGCGGCCAAACTTTTGTTATTTTAGAAGCGAAAAGCTTCACTTGCTGCGAAGCAGCTCATCGGCTCCCCGCGCCGCGGGGCAAACTTTTTATACCGATTAACCGTACTATACTTTTTAAAACAAAAAATCTTCAGGAGGTAATATTTCATGAGTTCTAAAAAGAAATCCCATAAAATTTTATTTAGCTTTTCTTTAGGCTTTTTACTGCTCCTCTTCGCAGGCAGCAGCTTCGCGGCAGAAAAAAATATCCTGCCCGAATATCTCAAAGCGCTGAAATGGCGCTCCATCGGCCCACACCGCGGCGGCCGCGTAGTGGCCGTGGCCGGACATCCGACCAAAGAAAAAGTGTTCTACTTCGGCGGCACAGGCAGCGGCCTGTGGAAAACCACCGACGGCGGCGATAACTGGCAAAATATCTCCGATAAGTTCTTCAAAACCAGTTCCGTGGGCGCTGTCGCCGTCTCCCACAGCAGCCCCAACGTGATCTACGTGGGCATGGGCGAGTGCTGCTTGCGCGGCAATATCTCCCACGGCGATGGGGTCTACAAATCCGAAAACGGCGGCAAAACCTGGAAACATATGGGTCTGGCCGATACCCGCCATATCGCCCGCATCCGCATCCATCCGCAAAATAGCGATGTCCTCTATGTGGCTGCCTTAGGCCACGCTTTCGGCCCCCATAAAGATCGCGGCGTGTACCGCTCCTTAGACGGCGGCAAAACCTGGAAAAAGGTCCTCTTCCGCGGCGAAAAAACCGGGGCTATCGACCTGGTTATGGAACCGGGCAATCCGCAAACACTCTATGCCGCCACCTGGGAAGTGCAGCGTTCCCCCTACAGTCTCAACAGCGGCGGCCCGGGCAGCGGGATTTTCAAGACCGGCGACGGCGGCGACACCTGGAAAGAGATCAGCGCTAATCCCGGCCTGCCCGAAGGGATCAAAGGCCGCATCGGTTTGACGGTTTCGGCAGCCGAACCGGAACGGATCTGGGCCATTATCGAAGCTAAAAAGAAAGGCATCTACCGTTCCGAAGACGGCGGCGCTAACTGGAAATTGGTCAGCAGCGACGCCAACATGCTGCAAAGGCCCTGGTATTACCACCACATTAAAGCCGACCCTAAAGACGCCGACACCCTCTACGTCATGAATGTACGGTTCTGGAAATCCACGGACGGAGCGAAAACCTTTACCAACATCCGGGTTCCCCACGGCGATAACCACGACCTGTGGATCGACCCGGAAAACCCGCAGCGCATGATCGAAGCAAACGACGGCGGGGCAACGGTTACTTTCGACGGCGGCAAGAAATGGTCTTCTATTTATAACCAGCCTACAGCCCAGTTCTACCACGTCACCACCGATAACCGTTTCCCCTACCGCGTCTACGGCGCCCAGCAGGACAACTCCACTATCTGCGTCCCTTCCCGCTCGCGCCGGGGTTCCATCACGAGAGACGAGTGGTACCATGTGGGCGGCTGCGAAAGCGGTTATATAGCTGTGCACCCGGAAAACCCGGACATCGTTTATGCCGGCTGCTACGGCGGCAGCTTGACCCGATACGACCACAAAACCCAACGCCGCAGCGATATCTCGGTATGGCCGGAAAATCCCATGGGAGCGGGTGCAAAAGACCTGAAATACCGCTTCCAGTGGACGTTTCCCATCTTCATCTCGCCCCACGATCCCCAGGTGCTCTATACGGCGGCCAACCGGGTTTTCCGCTCTACCACGGAAGGGCGCAGTTGGGAAATAATCAGCCCGGATCTGACCCGCGACGATAAATCCAAACAGGAACATTCGGGCGGCGCCCTGACCGGCGACAATACCAGCGTTGAGTATTACTGCACTATTTTCGCCCTGGCGGAATCGCCGCTGGAGAAAGGGCTGCTCTGGGCCGGAAGCGACGACGGTCTAATTCATATTTCCCGGGACGGCGGTAAAAATTGGCAAAACATCACGCCCAAAAAGCTGCCGCCCTGGTCTTTAGTGAGCATTATCGAACCTTCCCATTTCGATGCGGGCACGGCCTACATAGCAGCCACCCGCTACAAATCGGACGATTACCGCCCCTATCTCTACAAAACCGCCGATTTCGGTAAAACCTGGAAAAAAATCACCGCCGGTATCCCTGGAAATGATTTCACCCGCGTCATCCGCGAAGACCCCAAGCACAAAGGGCTGCTCTATGTCGGCACCGAGACCGGCATCTATTTCAGCCCCGATGAGGGCAAGAAGTGGCATTCCCTGCAGCTCAACCTGCCCGTGACTCCTATCCACGACCTGGTAATCCACGAAAACGACATCGTAGCCGGCACCCACGGCCGTTCTTTCTGGATATTGGACGACCTGACCCTGCTTTACCAGGTGTTAGAGAAAAAAACGGCAGAGCCGGTGCTTCTTTTCAAACCGGCGGCCACCTACCGCTTTGTCGGCTGGCACCGGCCAAACCCGAAAAACGCCGGTGAAACCCTGCCCACAGGCGCTATTATCAACTACTATTTTAAAGAGAAACCCAAAGACCCGGTTAGCCTCACTTTTTTAGATGAAGCGGGAAAAGTGATTAAGACTTTCTGCCAAAAACCGGAAAAAAAGAAAGAGACTGCCGTACCGGTAAAAGCGGGGCTAAACCGTTTCGTTTGGGACCTGGAATATCCTTCTTCCCGGGAGATCCCGGGGGCCGTCAGTTGGGGCGGTAACAGCCTGTCTCCCTGGGCCATACCCGGCCTTTACAAAGTGCGTTTAAAGGTAGGCAAACAGGAATTCGAGCATAATTTCAAATTAATTAAAGACCCTAACTATCCTACTACACAGGAAGAATATAAACAGCAGTTCGATTTTTTGATCGCAGTGCGCGACAAACTTTCCGCGGCCGGCGATACGGTAAATGAAGTGCGCAGTATCAGGAAACAATTAAAATGGTATACCGGTCACACCAAAGAGCAGCCCTATTTCGAAAAGATCGAGAAAGCGGCGGAGGATCTTAAAAAGAAATTGCAGCCCATCGAGGACGCTCTTATCCAGCATAAGGCAAAGGCGATGCAGGATTTGCTCAACTATCCCATCAAAGTAAACGATAAGTTAGGCAACTTAGGTTGGGGAGTGCAAATGTCCGCAGGCGCTCCTAACCGGCAGTCGGTAGAAGTATTCGACTATCTTGCCGTGCAGGTGGATGAGCAGGTAAAGAATTTAAAACAAATCATCGAAACCGACATGGCTGCTTTTAACGGTTTGGTCAAAGAACTGGCCGTACCGGCGCTTATCTTAAAGCACGCGAAAAAAGATGACGCCGCCCCGGCCAAAAAATAGTCAGGCAGCCAATGAGGAGCGTTTCTCAAAATAGAAAAACGTATCGCTTAATAGAAGTTTTTGGAAGTCCAGAA
>JAGLSW010000256.1 GCA_023135565.1 Candidatus Aminicenantota bacterium
CACCCCACGTGCGTGGGGCCGCCGGGGGCAAAGTTATTTAATAACAGAGCAGAACATAAAAATCAAGGCAGGGACAAAACTAAAAAACAACCGACCCCATACCGAAGAATTCTCTTTCCGGGTGGCCGCGGATGTTCCCTACTCCCATCCCTATTGGCTGCGTGAAAAAGGCACGCCGGGATTTTACGCAATTCCCCATCCCCGCTTAACCGGGGAAGCGCTGTCCCCTACCCCGTTGGCTGCGCAAGTGACGCTGAAAGCGGATGACCAGGAACTGGTTTTCAACGCCCCTATTTTTTACCGCCGGCGGGACCCTGCCGCCGGGGAAAAGATCCGCTCTTTAGAAATCGCGCCGCGGGTAACGATTAACTTTTTAGAAAAGGTCTTCTATTTTGCCGAAAACAGCCCCAAAAAAATCCCGGTAAAAATCCAGGGCGGACCCGCTCCTGTTTCGGGAAAAATCACCTTCAACGTAGATGCCGGTTGGCAGGTGGAACCGCGCACCCTTTCTTTCGACTTAAAAAAAGAATTTGCCGGGCAAGACGCGGTTATCGTGATTACACCACCAAAGCAGAACTCTACCTGTCACCTGACTGTAGATGTGTCGGACGGCAGGGTAGAGAAAGGGCGCAGCCGGGTAGAAATCGATTATCCCCATGTGCCGCGGCAAAACCTGTTCCCCCTGGCCGGGGCCAAATTGGTGCGGGTGGATTTGAAAAAAAGGGGCGGGCGGGCCGCTTACATTATGGGCAGCGGCGACGAGATACCCCGCTACCTGACCCAGGTGGGTTATGAGGTAAAAATCCTTTCCGATGAAGATTTGCAGCAGGAAGATTTGTCGGTTTATGATGCGGTTATTTTAGGAATCAGGGCCTACAACACCCGCTCCATTCTTAAATACAGTCAGCAGCGGCTGCTGGACTATGTGTCCCGGGGCGGGAATTTAGTGCTGCAGTACAATGTCAGCCGCGGTTTGCAGGTGGAGCAAATCGGTCCTTACCCGCTGGAACTATCCCGGGCCGCCCGGGTCACCGACGAACTGGCGGCAGTAACACTGCTGGAACCGGCCCACCCTATTTTTAACAGCCCCAACAAAATCAGGGCCGCGGATTTCGAAAACTGGGTGCAGGAACGGGGCCTCTATTTTGCCGGGAAATGGGATCCCCGCTACAAAGCGCTGCTTTCCTGTTTCGACAAAGGCGAAGAACCGAAGCGCGGCGGACTCCTGGCCGCCGAATACGGCAAAGGAAATTTTATCTACTCCGGTTATTCCTGGTTCAGGCAGCTTCCCGCCGGTGTGCCCGGAGCTTTAAAACTTTTCGTGAATATGATTTCCCTGGAGAACCGCTGGTGACGGCAGAGAATCGAGAAATCGCCGGCCCGGCGGAAACCGGCCCCCTTCCCGGGGAACCCCCGGTAGAATCCCTCCCGGCAGAAGAACCGCCGCCGGTTTTAAAAACCTGGCGCAATCTTTATTTGCTTGTATTGGGGAACCTGCTGTTGTGGATAATCCTTTTTTATATTTTCACCTGGATATTCGAATGAGCAAAATCGATTGGTTCGTTTTAATTACCTCGCTTGTTTCTATCGTTAGTTACGGCGTCTGGAAAGGCCGGGGCAGCAAAGACATCGAGGGCTACCTGCTGGCTAACCGCAGCATGCGATGGTATGTTATCGCCCTGTCGGTGATGGCTACCCAGGCCAGCGCCATTACTTTTTTATCTACCCCGGGCCAGGCCTACAGCGACGGCATGAGATTCGTGCAATTCTATTTAGGGCTGCCCGTGGCTATGATTATTCTTTCCATAACCGTAGTGCCTATCTATCATAAGTTGAAGGTTTTTACCGCCTATGAATACTTAGAAAAACGCTTCGATCTAAAAACCAGGGAATTGGCGGCCGGGCTATTTTTGATCCAGAGGGGATTGGCGGCTGGACTCACTATCTATGCCCCGTCCATCATCCTATCGACCCTTTTAGGGTGGGATATCTACCTGACCAACTTGATGATCGGGGTGCTGGTGATTATCTATACCACCGCGGGCGGCACGAAAGCGGTGAGCAGGACGCAGATGCTGCAAGTGGTGGTCATTATGGCCGGTATGATTGGGGCTTTTTTTATGGTGCTCCATCTTTTGCCCAAAGAGGTGACTTTTACCGACGCTCTTTTCGTGGCCGGGAAAATGGGAAAATTGAATGCCATCGACTTTACTTTCGATCTCAGTAATCGTTACAATTTCTGGTCCGGGGTGATCGGCGGCCTGTTCCTGGCGCTTTCTTATTTCGGCACGGACCAGTCTCAAGTGCAGCGTTACTTAGGCGGCAAGTCCGTGGCTCACAGCCGGTTGGGTCTGCTGGCTAACGGGCTGATCAAAGTGCCTATGCAATTTTTTATCCTTTTGATAGGAGCCATGGTGTTCGTGTTTTACCAGTTTGCCGCGCCGCCGCTTTTTTTTAATACCGTAGCAGCCGGGCAGGTGCGCTCCGGGGTTATGGGAAAAGAATATCGCCTAATAGAAAAAAATTACCGGCAGGCTTTAGAAGAGAAGAAAGCCGTGGTTACCCGGCTGGTAAAAGTCAGGCGCAGCGGCGATAAAAGCCGGTTGGTCCGGGAAGTAAAAAACCTGGAGACAGCGGAACAAAAAGTGTCCAGTCTCAGGGAAAAGGGTTTGCGGCTCATCAGGGAGAGCAGTGGGAATCCCGATGCCAACGACACCAATTACATTTTTCTAAATTTTGTGATCAATTTTTTGCCTATAGGATTAGTGGGCCTGGTTATTGCCGCTATCGTGGCGGCGTCGATGTCTTCCACCTCTTCGGAGCTCAATGCCCTGGCTTCTACCACGGTGGTGGATGTATACAAACGGTTGTTTAAAACCGGCAAAAGCGAAGGGCATTATTTGCGGGCGTCCAAAGTGACTACAGTTGTTTGGGGGTGTTTTGCCATTCTTTTTGCCCAGTATGCTAACCGTTTGGGTACGTTGGTGGAAGCGGTTAACATATTGGGGTCTTTGTTTTACGGCACTATATTGGGCATTTTCATGACTGCTTTTTTCTTGAAGAAAGTAGGCGGAACAGCCGTTTTTTATGCGGCGCTGGGGGCGGAAGCCGGGGTGGTTTATTGTTTTATTTTTACGGATATTTCTTATCTCTGGTATAATGTGGTGGGTTGTCTTTTGGTTGTTTTACTATCTGTTCCTATAAACCGTATCTTTAAACGAAAACCCCGTGTCGCAGTCAGCCAATAAGCCGCTTCGCCGCAAGGGCAGCGGGTGAGCGCTTCTCGCTTTTAAATTATAAAAAGTTTTGTTCAAACTTTTTTAAAAGTTTGGCC
>JAGLSW010000257.1 GCA_023135565.1 Candidatus Aminicenantota bacterium
GAGAGGGGTGGCGCTGAGGGGGCTTTTGCTTTTTCCCCGAAGCGACGGGGTGTGTTTGGTTGCGGCCAACGGCTGCGATAGGTGTTCTGTGGCTAATTTTATGGCAGCCTGTAAAAAAAATCTCTAAACTTCGATAACTCCGAATTCCATGATGATTTTATCTCCAGAGGTTTCCGATTTTTTACGCACTTCCGGGGTGACCCTGGTCAGTTCGTGGAACAGTCCGTCTCTCCAGAAAGATATTTTAAGATAGATATCCGGTTCCGCTTCCAGGCCGAAATCGCTGAAGGTTTTTTTGCCGAAAGAGAGGGAAAACCCGCCGTCTTTATCGGTAATGACTGCGCCGATGTAGTCGTCTTCGAATTTGTCTTCGTCCATAACCACCACTTTATGGAAGCTTAAGGGTTCGCTTTTTTTATCTCGCAGCGTACCGCGGATTTTGAATTCGCTGCCTAAGTTTTCCACATCGGAGATGGCCGCATGAATGAGTTCTTTTCCTTTCAGGTGTTTAGCTAATTTTGTTTTTATTTTTTCCCATTTTTTAGGAATTTTGTTCAGGAACTCGTTATTTAGAGAGATAAATTGGGGATTAATCATACCGGGTGCGATGCCCTGCATATCGTGGATAAATTCCCAATCGATGAAGCCGATTTCGATTTTGTTATCCATGTCGATTATATTTCTCACGTTTGCCTCCTGGGACAGCTTATTAATATGTCATATTATATATCAAAAAAGAATTAATTCAATAGTAGGGCGAGCGATTATTGATGTGTCGTATCGGTTCGTGGTATAATGGTGTTGTCACCGGGCAGGACCGGGAAACGGAGCAGGAGGTAATTATGAAGACTATCAAAACAAAGATCGTGGCCACCATCGGCGCAGCCGGCCGCCGGAAAAATAAGCAGCAGGGCTCTTCCACCCGGAAAAGTTCTTATTCGCAGGGGATATACGATATGGAGGGCAGTAAAATCGCAGCCCCGGACATCGGTTATGAATATTTAGTCAAGGAGTTTTGCAGTCACGGAGTAGACCTGATCCGCCTTAATCTAAGTCACGTGCGCAAAGAGGATATAGCGGAGGTATTCTCTGAAATTAAGGAAGCAATCTTAGCCTGGGAAGAAGAAAACACAGGCCGGAGAGTGGCGCTGTTAGCTGACCTGCCCGGCCCTAAAATCAGGTTCCATTTCGACCGGGAGATGCATTTTAAAATCGGCGCTGAGTTTACGGTTCACTTTGACCGGCAGGCTGCCGGTGACAGCGAAGCGGCGGTATATATCGATGATAAACCATTAAAAGCGGCCATGCTGGATTTTGAAGTCGGCGCTGATTCCCGGTATCTTTTAAAAAAAGTAGAGAAAGAAAAAAGCAGCGGTTTATATAAAAGGTTTATGGAAGAGATTCAACGGTGTATTAAAAGCGGCGACAGGGTAATGGTGTTGGTAGGGGACGGTGATGTGGCGATGGAAGTGGACCCCGGTAAATTCGATGTGGATGGCGTCACAGTGCCCTGCAAAGTGGTAACGGTGAAAAAAAACGGTATAATAGGCAATAAGGGGTTCACCTTAAAGGGTGTTCATATGGAAATCCCATCTTTTACTGCGGAAGACCGGGAGAAACTGGCGGAATTGCTCGACGCCGAATATAAAATGAACCCGGAAAACCCGGTAATCGCATTTATCGCCCTCTCTTTTACCCAGTCCGCGGACGATGTGCTGCGGGTAAAAGAATATATCGAGAACAAACTAAGCGAAGTTACCGGTTTGGCAGGGAGAGCAGCCCCCCTGCGTATCCCTTCGATAATAACGAAAATCGAAACCAGGTTGGGTTGGGAAGAGAGGGAAAGAATTCTCGATGCGGCGGACGGTATAATGGTAGCGCGCGGCGATTTAGGTTTGCAACTGGAGATCGAAGAGGTGCCTAAAATCCAGAAAGAGCTTATCCGCCTGTGCAATAAGCGCGGCAAGCCGGTGATTACCGCCACTGAAATGTTAAAAAGCATGACCGACAGTATCGAACCCACCCGTGCTGAAGGCACCGATGTTTTTAATGCCATATTGGACGGCAGTGATGCGGTAATGACCTCTGATGAGACCGCCGCCGGCAGGTATCCCTTTCATGCTATCGGTAAGATGCGAAAAATAGCGTACCAGGCCGAGCGTTATTTTGAAATGGAAGGAATCGTTAATGAAGACATAAGGAGGGAAGCGCATTTGCAGCGTTATCAAGAATTTCTAAAAGATGACTATGACAGGATCGAAGCAGGTTACCGGCGGATAAAAGACACGCACGGTTTAATTGTCGATCAAATAGCCGCCTGTAGTGAAGAGTGTGCCGGGCTGGAATGGCGGCGCAAGTTTTACCAGGATAAATTGCGCATAGCCGGGGAGCAGCCCACTACTAACCGGGTTACGCAGGCCACCTGTACCATGAGCGAGGCGGAAGAAGTAAAATATATAATTGCTGCTTCCACATCGGGGCGCACGGTGCGGATGATATCCCGTCTGCGGCCTCGTTTAATGATAATAGGCGCTGCTCATGACATGGTCAACACCCGGAAATTAACTTTGAGTTATGGAGTGAAGCCCATTTGTACCGGCGTAGTGCCTGATGAGGAAGGAACCGAAGGGTTATTTGAAATATGCCGGAAGCTTATTTTGGCGGACCCTGGATTAGAGCCGCCCCGGGACAGGGACATGGTTATTTTCACAGCCGGCACACCGCTTGGCAAGCCCGGCACCACCAACCTGATAAAAATGAGAAAGTTATAACCTCACTCGCGCGGCAGGGCGAAGCTTTTTGTTTTTCGTTTTTTTAAACAGAAGTTTTGATCAAACTTTTTCAAAAG